>JBFHXL010000220.1:0-3700 GCA_041599035.1 Thiobacillus sp.
GACCGCAGCGTTGCCGCCATGCGCATTGCCGTTGCTGCGGTAAAAAGCGCCGACTTCGCCCTTGGTGAGAGGCACCTGGCCCGGACCGGCAAATTCGGGGGCCGCTGTCTCGGCGATGATCGAGCCACCGATGCTGTCGCCGCCGACGCTAACCGGCGCGATACCGGCATAGACCTTGATTGAACCGACCTGCGAAGGATCCAGATAGGACAGCGCCGGGTTCATATGATTGGGACATGCCGAAATCAGATCCATGCCATCGACCTTGATGCGCAGGCGGTCATCCGCCAGTCCGTGGATCGACGGCAGGCTGGACACGCCGCCGGCGCCGTACAGGCTCACCCCCGGCACATCGCGCAGCAGGCTGGCGGTGTCGCTGGTCGTGGCCCGCAGCGACGGCAGGTTTTCAACCCCAACGCCGGCCGGTGCGAGCGTTTCTGGCGCACCTTCCACCACAACGGTCGGCAATGCCGAAGGCTCGGCTGCGCCGGCCGTGACGGGAAACAGGCTGGCGGCAATCAGCAGGGGAAGCAGGCGGGGGACGAAAGCGGGCTTTTGCATAATAAAAACTGAACCAAAATCGGGCCAAAAGGGATTCCATTGTCCATTTTTGGCCGCTGTCACGGAATGTGACAAATCGTCACACCCCGACACATCACGATGTGCGGATTACAATGCCGCCATGTCGTCTGCGGTTGATTCCACCCTGCTTTCCACCTTGCCCGCCCGTGCCCTGCTGGGACGTTTGCTGGCGGTGCGCGTGTCGCTGATCGCCGGCTGGGCCGTCGGCATCGTGTGGCTGCACTGGGGCCTCCGCATCCCGATGCCGCTGTTGCCGATGGGGGCGGTGCTGACGCTGATGGCGCTGTTTTCGCTCTCCACCGTATGGCGCCTGCGGCAGGAGTTGCCCGCCACGCAAATGGAATTTCTGGTCCACCTGCTGGCCGACCTCACCGCGTTTGCGGTGCTGGTTTTTTTCAGCGGCGGCGCGACCAATCCCTTCGTCTCGCTGATGCTGGTCCCGATCGTCATCGCGGCGATCAGCCTGCGCCCACGCTGGGTGTGGCTGCTGGTGGCAGTGGCCAGCGGGTTCTATGCGCTGCTGCTGTTCGTTTACCAGCCGCTGGCGGTAGCCGACCCGGTCGCCGCATACGGCATGCATCTGGGCGGCATGTGGTTCAACTTTCTCATCAGCGCCGGGCTGATCGCATTCTTTGTCGCCCGCATGCACGCCGCATTGCGCACGCGCGATCAGGAACTGTCGGCGCTGCGTGAAAAACAGCTGCGCGACGAACGCATCGTCGCGCTCGGTACCCAGGCCGCACTGGCCGCACACGAACTCGCCACGCCGCTCGCCACCATCCAGACCACCGCGCACGAACTCGCCCGTGAGTTCGCCAACGACCCCGACATCGGCGCCGACTGCCACCTGCTGGAGAAGCAGGCCCAGGCCTGCAAGCGCATCCTGACCCAGCTGGCCTCACGTGCGCAGGACAGCGCGCCGTCCGCGCAACCGCTCGACGCCTGGCTGAAATCGGTGCTCGAACGCTGGCAGGTGCTGCGCCCTGATGCGCGCCTGACCCCGCTTGTGTCGGCCGACCAGCGCGACTTCACCCCACCCGACGGGCTGGAGCAGGCGATTCTCAACGTGCTGAACAATGCCGCCGACGCCTCGCCCGATGCCGTCGAGTTCGGCACAGAAACGAACGACCAGGCCCTGCTGATCGACATCGCCGACCGCGGCCCCGGCTTTTCTCCCGAGCACCGGGCACAGGCCGGGCGCGTGCTGTTCAGCGGCAAGCCGGGGCGTGGCTGGGGCGTGGGTCTGGCACTCACCCATGCCACGCTGGAGCGTCTGGGCGGCACCCTCACGCTCGCCGAACGCGAGGGCGGCGGCACCCGCGTACGCATCACCCTTCCCTGGAATTCAACGCCATGAGCAATAAACTTTTGATCGTCGAGGACGACACCGATTTTGCTGCCGTCCTGTCGCGCGCCATGAAGAAGCGCGGCTTCACGGTGGCGGTGGCGCATGACGCGGCCAGCGCGCGGACCGTCGCGGAAACCTTTGGCCCCAGTCATGCCGTCGTCGATCTGAAGCTGCCCGGCGAATCGGGACTGACGGTCGTCGCCATGCTGGCCGCACATGCCCCTGCACCTGCCATCGTCGTGCTCACCGGCTATGCCAGCATCGCCACCGCCGTCGAAGCGGTGCGGCTGGGTGCACGCCACTACCTGGCCAAACCGGCGGACGCCGACGAGATTGTCGCGGCGCTGCTGCGCGACCAGCCCGATGCGGCGCTGGAAGTCAGTCCCGAACCCCTGTCGGTGGCGCGACTGGAATGGGAACACATCCAGAAGGTGCTGAACGAACACGATGGCAACATCTCGGCCACCGCGCGTGCGCTTAAAATGCACCGTCGCACGCTACAGAGAAAGCTCGACAAGAACCCGCCCAAGCCGGATTGAGGTCTTAGTGGCCGACGCCCCAGTCGACCCAGCCTGTGTACGCCGTCAGCAATACGAGTACGCCGAACACGATGCGATACCACGCGAACACGGTGAAATCGTGACGGCTGATAAACCGGATCAGGCCGCGCACCGCCAGCAAGGCGCTGATGAATGACGCCGCACCGCCCACTGCGAACAGCCCGATATCGTCCCCACTGAACAGGTCGCGATTCTTGTAGACGTCGTACAGCGTGGCCGCGAACATGGTCGGAATCGCGAGAAAAAACGAGAACTCCGCCGCTGCCTTGCGCGACAGGCCAAAAAACAGTCCGCCAATAATCGTTGCGCCCGAACGCGAGGTGCCCGGAATCATGGCCAGCGCCTGGGCAAATCCGACTTTCAGGGCATCGCGCCAGGTCATCTCGTCCACGGTTTCTGCGCGCACGACATGGGTGCGTCGCTCTGCCCACAGAATGAGCACGCCGCCGATGATCAGCGCCGAAGCCACCACAATCGGGTTGAACAGATAGAACTTGATCTGCTTGATGAAAAGAAAACCCAGCACCGCCGCCGGCATGAAGGCCACGATCAGATTCGTCGCCAGCCGCTGCGAGGCCTTGTCGCTGCCGAGGCTCACCACGGCGTGCCCGAGGCGCGCCCGGTATTCCCACACCACCGCAAGAATCGCCGCGAACTGAATCGCGATCTCGAACACCTTGCCCTTCTCGTCGTTGAATCCGAGCAACTGCCCGGCGAGGATCAGATGCCCGGTGCTGGATACCGGCAGAAACTCGGTCAGCCCCTCGATGACGCCGAGTATGAGTGCGTTCAGAAGCTGGGAAGGATCGGTCATGGCTGCGCTCTGGACATAAAAAAAGGCGCGCCGGTCGAGCGCGCCTGCGGATTATACGACGGGCGGATTACACCTTGCGGTAGACCTCGGCGCCCTGCTTGACGAATTCCACCGCTTTCACTTCCATGCCCTTCGCCAGCGCGGCCGCTTCATCGAGGCCTTCCTTGGCCGCGTAATCGCGCACGTCCTGGGTGATCTTCATCGAGCAGAAATGCGGGCCGCACATCGAGCAGAAGTGCGCGACCTTGGCCGATTCCTTGGGCAGCGTCTCGTCGTGGAAGGACTTGGCCTTGTCGGGGTCGAGGCCGAGGTTGAACTGGTCGTCCCAGCGGAATTCGAAACGCGCCTTCGACAGGGCGTTGTCGCGAATCTGCACGCCGGGATGGCCCTTGGCCA
>JBFHXL010000221.1:0-3696 GCA_041599035.1 Thiobacillus sp.
CTGACCGATTCAATGAATGACTGCAGCTGCCCGATCAGCCGGGTATGGGTGTCGAAGTTCTCGTTCATACTCAACTGCGGGCCACCCATGCGCAGCCGGCCCCAGTTTTCCCGGATGCGACGGAAGTCGTCACCGGCAGCCCGGCCGGAGGGCAACGTGGCCTCCAGAGCCTTGAGCGCCTGATCCACGCCTGCTTCCCGGCGCGCCCGTTGCGTCAGCAGGGGGGAAGTGCCGCTAAGCAGCGCAGCCGACATCCCGCGGTGTTGCTGGACAAGCTGCACGGCCCGGGTGGCGGGTTGAATCATCGCGAGCCCCTGCAGTTGCCGCTGCGAGGTCTGGATGCCCTGGTTGAGGTGGGTGAACAAGGTAACCATCACCAGCGCGACCGCAAGCATCAACATCGACACGAGGAGCGGAAGCTTTTTGGTGTAGTTCAGCCGTTGCATCAGGGCAATGGCAGGGGCGAATATGAACTTCATGATTTATTTTAGTTTTGCAGGCATTGACTAGGATTCGTGGGTAATTTCCAGAGCGGTCTGGAATACCGGCATCTCCTTGAGAAATTGTGACAGCGCGAAGGCTGCCGTGGGTTGCATGTGCACGCAGATCATCTGGACATTGATCGCAAGCGCGGCACGGGCAAGCGCATCGAGCCAGGAATAATAAAGCGGGTCGATCAGCGCGAGGTCGGACAGGTCGTAGTACAGGCGTACCGCGCGCGCCTCCAGCAGATGCGCGGTGATCGCCTCGATCAGCGGATCGCGGTCGCGGATGTTCAGGCTTTTGGTCGGATCCAGCAGGAAATCGCCGCGCCCGATCCGCGTCAGATGAAGGCCCTGGATCGACATTTAATGCGAGACCGTGACACCCATGCGGCGGAACGCTTCCTTCAGGCCGTCGGACATGCTCGCGCGGGTGGTGATGTGGGTGAAATCGATGTTGAGGCTGACCAGTGCGCGTGCGATTTCGGGGCGCACGCCGGTGACGATTGCGTCGGACCCCATCAGCTGCACCGCCCGCACCATCTGGATCAGATGGTGGGACACCTGCGAATCGATGTTTTTCACCCCGGTCAGGTCCATGACCACGGCCTTGGCATGATCTTGCGAAATGCGGTTGAGCAAGGCCTCCATGACCTGCATGGTGCGGCTCGAATCGAGCGTGCCGATGATCGGCAGGGTCAGCACGCCATCCCAGATCTCGGTAATGGGCGTGGCGGTTTCCTTGAGCTCATCCTGTTGCGCCTGCAGCGTTTGCTCCCGGTCTTCGAGATAGGTGCGAAAAACGGCCATGATGAGTTCATTGAAAATACCGGAAAAATAGAGCAGCACCGAGCGCGACTGGCGAAAGGCGATGCCGCTGGTTTTTTCCAGCACCTCGATGAGGGTGAGCTGCAGGGACTGGGCGTAGCGGATCACGTCTTCCACATGGCCGCCGCGCATCAGCACCTTTTGCGCCAAGTTGCCGAAGAATGCCTTCATGGCCTGAACTTCGGGGGAGTTCAGGTCGGTCGGGTCTTGGGAGCCCAGCAGGGAGGCGACCAGGCTTTCGAACTCGTGGCTGGAATCGGTGACTTCTTCCTTGTCCAGCAACGCGTTGTCGGTGCAGAAAAACAATAAGCCCGGCGCATCGAGCGCGTGCGCAATGCCGGTGACCTTGAGTTCAAACAGCGCCTTGACTTTGTCGCTGAGGGTTTTTCGTGTTGGCATGCTGCTCTCCTTTGTGTGTCAGATGGACATGACGCAGATCGACTGATCGTCGGAAACGCGTCCCATGATATTTCCCAGCGTGTAGGCAATCAGCTGCGGATGCTGGTTGAACAGCCCGGTAAAATTTCCGAGATCGAAATTGCGCCGAATGCCGTCGCTAGCGGTGATAACCACGCTTCGTTTGCCAAGTCCGGACTGGAACGGGGTCATGGTCCGGTGTTCCCGGCCCAGGATTCCGGGGGCAAAGGCGACATGATTCATTTCGTTCTGGTCGTAGACATGGGCATGCATGTCGCCGACGCCAAGCAGGTTCAGGTTGTATGAGCGCATGTCGATTTCGCATGCCACCGCGACCGCACCGCGGGTGGAAACCAGCTGCCGGTCCACCCCTTTCAGCATGGACTCGAGGCTGTCATGATCGGCAACCTGCGCGGCCAGGTTCGAGGTGGCCGCTTGCGCCTCCTGCCCATGTCCGAGCCCGTCCAGATGCAGCCAGCGCACGCGGCCATTTTTTCTCTGCATGTAGATGCGATCGCCGTTATGGTGGGCATCGGACAGCGAGCGCGAAAAAAGTCCGATTTCATGCCCCGGCCTGCGGCCCTTGACCGTGGAAAGATTGAAGCGCGCAAGAAAGATGGTTCCGCTCCATCGGGTTGCCCGGCCGGGCGTCTGCGATTGCGTGTAGACATAGGATTCATCGCTGAGGCGGCGAATCGCCCCCAGCCCTTTTCCGAAGGTGTTGGCGGAGGAGTAGCCATCCTGTTCGGCCTGCGCCAGGTTGTCGATGCCGGGGCCGTAGTCGAATGAAAGAATGTCCAGCACCGAGCCCGGCTGCTGCCAGACCTGGACCACCCCGCGCCCGCCGGCATGTTTGACGTTGTTGCTGGCCAGTTCGGCGGCGACCAGCAGCATGTTTTCGCGCTGCAGGTCAGACATGCCGACGCGATGGGCGAGTGCGGAAAGCTTCGAGCGCAGCAGAACCAGCGCGCTTTCGTCTGTCGTCGCGCTGCTGTGGAGCAGTTTGCAGTCGGTGGCGCTGTCGATGACGCTCAGCATGTTCCACCCGCCAGCCTCGGACAGGGAAACACGTCTTCCCGGTCCGGTTTCAGTGCGAACAGATCGACGATGGTGCGGCCGCGACCGCGATGCTTGGCCTCGTACAGCGCATTGTCGGCGCGGCGGATGAATTCCTCCATGGTCAGGTCGTCCGGTGTGTTGTGGTTGATCGAGGTGATGCCGGCGCTGACCTTGTTGTCCATCATGCCCAGTACCTGTTCCGCCTTGTCGCAGGCGTGCGGATGGTCGGCAAAAATGATGATGGCGAATTCGTCGCCGCCGAACCTGAAGGCAAAATCCACCTCTTCACGGATCACCTTGCGCAACACATTGGCCATCTTGCGGAGGTGTTCGTCGCCGACCTGATGGCCGAACTGATCGTTGACTTCCTTGAAGTGGTCGAGATCGAAAAACAGCAGCGAGAGCGGCGAATCCTTTTGCCGCATGATGTGCTGGAAGGTCTGCTTCAGCTTCGCATCGAACGCGCGCCGATTGAGCAGGCCGGTCAGCGCATCGGTTTCTGCCTGATGAATGGTTTCCAACAGCTCGCTTTGGCGTTGCTGCAGCAATTGCTGCAGCACCTCGAGTTCTTTCTCGGCATTGCTGCGCATCACGTCGAAATGGTGTTCCATTTCCATGTGGCGCCGCAGAAGAATCTCCGGGTCCAGCATGGCCACCGAATTCTTCAATGATCCGCGCAATTTCATCACCTTCTCATAACTTGGCGCCTGGGCAAGCGTCACGATCACGGCCTGTTCCAGACTTCCCCATTGCGCAAGCAGGTGCCGATCGTTGAGCAGCAGGCTGATCGGCATGGGGCAGCCGCTTGCCGCACCGGCGCGGCGCAGGGTGTCCAGCAGCTTGAGCAGGGCGCGTGAGGCGACAAAGCTATTGCCGTCGAGCCGCTCCACGCTGTGCAGTGCAAAATGGA
>JBFHXL010000222.1:0-3680 GCA_041599035.1 Thiobacillus sp.
ATGTCCTTCTATAAAGCATCAAATCATCACTTTACCATCAGGTTCAACGATGGCGCGCAATGGCGATGGGCGGGAAATCGCGGGCAAGCCCGTTCCTACATTTTCGGCGCAGGATGCGGGGGTGCGGGTGATTTGACGCGTTTGTTCGGTGCTCAATCTCATGACAACGTATCCGGCTTTTCAGCAATCAGGCCTGTGCCCGGCTGCGCGGCCGGTCGGGAAAGATAAAGCCCAGCACCCAGTCCAGTACGAACAAAAACAGCAGGCCGATGACGAACAGCATGATGCCGGCAAAGCCGTGCAGGAATCCCTGCCCCGCCTCGTCACCCATGTGGTAGGTAACCAGGATCAGCACCATGACGCGCACGATGTTGGCGGCAAACGCAATCGGCAGGATGGCGGCCATGATGATGAGGTTGCGCGCGACGCTGGTGCGCTCCATCAGGTACAGATACAGCAGGCCCATGGCCGACAGGCTGAACATGGAATGCAGCCCGGAGCAGGCATCGGCCACCAGCAACTGGTATTGCCCGACAGTGAGGGTGACGCCGGTCCGCCCGATGGGATAACCGGCCGCATACAGAACCTGTTCGGCGATGACCGAGATGTATTGCTTGAGGGGGCCGGTGGCGGCATCGACGATGAAGCCGGGCAGCGGCACGATGAAGATGAGGAAGAACAGCGCAAACCACAGGGCGCGTGCGGCTTTGGTGCCCAGCGTGATCAGCAGCGCACCGAGGATGACCGGGATCTGCGAGCCGATTTCGAACAGCAGAATGTCCTGCGAGCGGCCCAGCGCATAGGCCAGCAGGCCGACGACGAGCAGGGTCCAGCCGATTGCCGCCTCGGTGCCGCTGGGCTTGGCAGAGTCGGCCAGAAACACGGCGCGCTGCTGCCAGATCAGGAACAGGCTCACCACCAGCACGATGGGGCCGTGGGCGTAGTCGTCATCGTTCCACAACCCGTGCGCCAGCGTCCAGTAACTGGGCACATACAGCACCAGCAGGCCGAGCACGACCGGCCACCAGGTCTTGAGGGGGGCCAGGGCGTCGAACATGTTGGCGCGCGGGGCAAGTGTGTTCATATTGTTAATCCAGAACCGTGTTAATCCAGAACCACGGCGCCCACGACCTGCGCGCCGGTGAAGGTGATTTTTTCTTTCAGCTCGGCCATGGGTGCGAGGCGGCTGACGTTGCGGCGGGCAGCAATCAGCATGCCGCCGACGCGCGCTGCGATCAGCTGAAAATCGGAGCTGAGCTGTGCCGGCGCGGTGTCCAGCAGAATGATGTCGTAGCTGGCTTCCAGGCCGGACAAGAGCGCGCCGAAGGTGGGACGTGCCAGCAGTTCGGCCGGGTTGGGCGGCGGCGATCC
Organism: Thiobacillus sp.; assembly: GCA_041599035.1. GTDB lineage: Bacteria > Pseudomonadota > Gammaproteobacteria > Burkholderiales > Thiobacillaceae > Thiobacillus. The sequence continues at coordinate 1,372 of JBFHXL010000222.1, forward strand.
GGCGGGCAGCACGGCCAGCGTGGGAAACGACTTGATCGCGCGCACTTCCAGCGTGGGCACGCGCTCGGCCAGCACATCTGACAGGCCCATGCCCTTGTTGCCCAGGCTAAAAATCTCGTTCTGGCGCGGTTGCCGCATGTTGGCGTCGATCAGCAGCACCTTGCGCCCCATCTGCGCAAACAGCACGGCCAGGTTGGCGGCCAGGTAGCTTGCGCCTTCGTCGGCCCGCGCGCTGCCGACTGCCAGGGTCTTGCGGCCTTCCTTGAACCAGCGCAGCAGCAGTTCCGAACGCACCGAACGCAGCGCTTCCGCTTCCTTGCTGTAGGGATCGGTGGCAGCGGTGAGCTCGGGGCTGAGGCCGGCCTCGGCAGCGGGAATGGTGGGGTATTCAAACTGCTGCGACAGCGCCTGTTGGATATCGGCCTCGGTGACCAGGCCAAGCTGTTGCGCGGCGGCGCCAAAGCGCAGGTTCTGTTCCTGCTGCAGCTTGAGCACGCGCTCCATGTCCTGCGGCTTGAGCTTGCCGGCGTCCTGCAGCAATTTGCCGATGTTGGCTTCGGCGCCAATGCTGGCCGCGGCGTGGGCGATGCCGTTCTGTTCGCTGATGCTGGTGATGGAATTCATATAACCCTCGACGTATTCGGTGTGGGATCGGGTGGCAGGCCTGAATACAGTTTGCCGTCACACCGGCAAAAGCCGGTGTCCAGTTAAGGTAACGTTAAACAAGTCCTTCGACAGGCTCAGGACGAACGGCACGTGGTTGGTGGACAAGCCCTTCGACAGGCTTCCTTCGACAAGCCCAGGACGAACGGCACGTGCTCGATGAACGAATCCTTCGACATGCCCAGGACGAGCGGCACATCGTTGATTTCGTTCGTGGTGAGCTTGTCGAACCACAAAGCAAACCAACTTGTTCAGTGTCTCCTTAAACACGCTTGATTCCAGCCTGCGCCGGAATGACGGATCGATCATTTTTGGCTGGCTCATTTCGATCAGGCCATGGCCGTGCGATTGCGGCTGAACAGGCGGCGCAGCGCTCTCAGGCGACGACCCTTTTTGGTGACCTCGGCCAGCACCGGAATCTCCAGCCCGGCGGCGATGTCCTGGCCGGAACGCACGCGGCGGTCCAGCAGTTCCACCAGAAAGCCGATACCGACGCCCAGCAGGCTGCCCAAAAACACCGACAGCAATATGTTCAGGAACACGCGCGGTTTGGACGGCTCGACCGGGGGCACGGCCGGGTTCAGCACGGCGATGTCGGTTTGCGTGGACTGCGCTTCCATGCGGCTTTGGCCATAGCGCTGCAGGGCGGAATCGTAGATGCGCTGGGCGTTTTCCAGGTCGCGCGCCAGCAGGGTGGCTTCTTCGCGCTGCTGTTTCAGACCCAGCACTTTGGCTTTTTGCCTGTCGAACGCGCCGCTCAGCTCGTTGTAGCGCTGGCGGGCGGCACCGGCGGTGGCGCCGACGCCGCGCGTGGCGGTGCTGAGTTCGGTGGCGAGCTTGACCTTGTAGGTGTTGACCTCGGCCTGCAGGCGCAAGAACTCGGGGTGGTTGGCGCCCACGCGCCCGGCCAGTTCGGCCAGCTTGCCTTCGCCCTGCGCAACCTGCGCTTTCAGGCCCTGCACCACCGGGTTGTTGATGACTTCGGGCATGCTGCCGCTGTCGCGGGTGCGCGAGCTGGCGTCAAACGCCGCCGATTGCGCGCCGACCATCTGGCTTGCCAGTTCGGCCATGCGGCGGGTTTCGACGTCGAGCCGCTCTTCGGATTCGACGATGCCTTTTTCGCGCTGATAGGCGGTGAGTTTTTGCTGCGCGTCATCAAGGTTCTGGCGCAGCTGGGTAATCTGCTGGTCGAACCAGTCGGCGGTCTGCTTCAGGGGAACCAGCCGCAGCTGCAGGCTGGTTTCGATGTAGGTTTTGGCAAATGCGTTGGCCATCGCTGCCGCAAACTGCGGGTCGGTTCCGGTAAACGCGATGGCTATCAGACTGGATTCGCGCGACGGCTCCACCTCCAGTTTCTTCAGCAGCAGGTCGCCCAGCCACTGGTTGATGTTGCCCTTGCCTTCGGTTGCCTCCATGAACTGTTCGTGGGTGCCGGGGCTGTCCGCCAGCTTGAGGTCGCGCACCACTTTCTGCGCAACGTTCGAGCTCCGGATGACGTCGACCTGGGTGGCCATGTAGCCGGGGAACATCTGCGACGGCATCAACTGGCCGGTAAACGGATCCTTGCTCTTGGAATCGATGATCAGCGTGGCGGCGGCGGTGTATTCCTTGGGCAGCCACAGGCTCACCGCCGTGGTCACGGCAAC
>JBFHXL010000223.1:0-3660 GCA_041599035.1 Thiobacillus sp.
GAAGGCCGATTCGGGATCGGTCTGGTAGGCGCGGTTGTAGGCTTCCAGCAGGTTTGCACCGTAGGCCACGCCGCAGGGATTGGCGTGCTTGACGATGACGCAGGCGGGGGCAGTGTCGAACAGCTTCACGCATTCCAGCGCCGCGTCGGTGTCGGCGATGTTGTTGTAGGACAGTTCCTTGCCTTGCAGTTGGCGCGAGGTGGCGATGGTGCCGGCCGGGGCGTTGGCTTCGACATAGAAGGCGCCGGCCTGATGCGGGTTCTCGCCGTAGCGGCAGGTCTGCGCGCGGGCAAACTGCAGGGTGAGCTGCTCGCCGAAGGCTTCACGCTCGCCGGCATCGTTCAGCGCGGTGAGGTAGTTGCTGATGTGGCCGTCGTATTGCGCGGTGTGGGTGAAGGCTTTCTTTGCCAGATTGAAGCGGGTGGCGTCGGTAAGCGCGTTGCCGTTGGCCTGCATTTCCGTCACCAGCGCCGGGTAGTCGGCCGGGTCGGTGACGATGGCGACGTGACGGTAGTTCTTGGCCGACGAGCGCACCATGGCCGGGCCGCCGATGTCGATGTTCTCGATCGCATCATCCAGCGTGTGCGGCTTGGAGACGGTGGCGACGAACGGATACAGGTTGACGCATACCAGGTCGATGTAGGGCATGCCATGCGCGGTCATGGTGGCAACGTGTTCGGGCAGGTCGCGCCGCGCCAGAATGCCGCCGTGCACCTTGGGGTGCAGCGTTTTGACGCGGCCGTCGAGCATTTCGGGAAAGCCGGTGTATTCGCTGACGTCGATGACCGTCAGGCCTGCATCGCGCAGCGCCTTGGCGGTGCCGCCGGTAGAGAGGAGTTCGACGCCTGCGGTGGCAAGCGCCCGGGCAAAATCGACCAGGCCGGTTTTATCCGACACGGAAAGCAGGGCACGCTGGATTTTCATGGGGGTACAGTTGTCGTTGGGGGTTAATCAGAGAGGCCAAATTCACGCATTTTCTTGCGCAGGGTGTTGCGGTTGATGCCGAGCATGTCGGCCGCGCGCGTCTGGTTGCCTTCGGCGCGGTCGAGTATGTAGGCCAGCAGGGGTTTTTCCACCGCACTGACCACCATGTTGTAGATCTCGCTCGGCGCTTCGCCGTCGAGATCCTTGAAATAGCGATTGAGCGACCGCCGCATACAGGCGGCGATTTCGTTTTCTTCCATCATTGAACCCCCTTTGTTCCGCGAGTTATGCCGCAAGCTGTGAGGCCAGCGGCAGGTCTTGCGTGTTGTTGTTGTCGTATCTGGTTTCGTAGCGCAGGCGGTTGTCGGCACGCGCCGCCTGGCTGAAATATTCATTGACCACGGCGAGCTGCTCGGCGACCGAATCGAGTCGGTTCATGGCGTGGCGGAAAGCGCTGCTGCCAACCAGGCCGCGGGTATACCAGGAGATATGCTTGCGTGCCACGCGCACCCCGGTGACGTCGCCATAGAATGCGTACAGGTCGTGGATGTGTTCGAGCAGCACGGCGTGGATTTCGGCGACTTCCGGCTGCGGCAGGTGTGCGCCGGTGGCAAGGAAATGGTCGATCTCGCGGAATATCCACGGACGACCTTGCGCTGCACGGCCGATCATCACGGCATCGGCGCCGGTGTAATCCAATACAAAGCGGGCTTTTTCCGGCGAGGTGATGTCGCCGTTGGCAATCACCGGAATGCGGGCTTCGGCTTTCACGGCGCGGATGGTGTCGTATTCGGCATCGCCGGTGTAGGCGCAGGCGCGGGTGCGGCCGTGCATCGCCAGCGCCTGTACCCCGGCATTTTCGGCAATCTTGAGTATGTTCAGTGCATTGCGGTGCTCGCGGTCCCAGCCGGTGCGGATCTTCAGCGTCACCGGCACTTCCGGCACCGCCTGCACCACGGCATCGAGGATGTGTCCGACCAGTGCTTCATCCTGCAGCAGCGCCGAACCCGCCATGACATTGCAGACCTTCTTGGCCGGGCAGCCCATGTTGATGTCGATGATCTGCGCGCCGCGATCGACGTTGTGACGCGCGGCCTCGGCCATCATCGCCGGGTCGGCACCGGCGATCTGCACGCTGATCGGGTCGACTTCGCCTTCATGGTTGGCGCGGCGCGCGGTCTTGGCCGAGCCGTACAGCAGCGAATTTGACGTCACCATCTCGGACACCGCCATGCCCGCGCCCAGCTTCTTGCACAGCTGGCGGAAAGGCCGGTCCGTCACCCCGGCCATGGGGGCGACGACGAGGCGGTTTCTGAGGGTGTGGGTGCCGATACGCATAAGGAGACGCATTTTACCTGCGTCGCGGGCCTCGACCAAGTCGGTCAGACTTTACATTTCTTTATTCGGGCAAGCCTCTCTGGCATTTACTATAAATGACGCTGTGCTTCATAAACGGACAAGGGAGAAGTCATGAGTTTTGCAACTGAATTCAAGGAATTTGCGGTCAAGGGCAATGCCATGGACCTGGCGGTTGGCGTCATCATTGGCGCGGCCTTTGGCAAGATCGTCGATTCCATCGTCAAGGATCTGATCATGCCGGTCGTGGGCGCAGTCTTCGGCGGCTTCGATTTTTCCAATTTGTATATCGCACTGGACACGGTCCCGGAGGGGGTCGCGGCGACGCTGGACGCCGTGAAAGAAGCGGGCGTGCCGGTGCTGGCCTACGGCAACTTCGTGACCATCCTGATCAACTTCATTATTCTGGCCTTCATCGTCTTCATGCTGGTCAGGCAGATCAACCGGCTGAAGAAGGAAACACCACCGGCACCAGCTGAGCCCGCACCGACTCCGGAAGACGTGGTGTTGTTGCGCGAGATTCGCGACAGCCTGAAAAAATAATCAGGCAAGCCAATCAAAACGGGCGCTGCGGCGCCCGTTTTGATTGGGGCTCGCGATGGGCTTAGTGGGCCGCTTCCCAGTTGCTTCCCACGCCCACGCCCACCCGCAACGGCACCTTGAGTTCGGCGACGTTGCACATCAAGCCTGGCAGTTCGGCGCGCACGCGGTCGAGTTCGGCTTCGGGCACTTCGAGGATCAGTTCGTCGTGCACCTGCAACAACAGGCGGCTCCCCAGTTTTTCCCGGTCAAGCCAGCCCTGCACCGCGATCATCGCCAGCTTGATCAGGTCGGCGGCAGTACCCTGCATCGGCGCGTTGATGGCGGCGCGCTCGGCGCCCTGACGGCGCGGCGGATTCTTGGCGTTGATCTCCGGCAGATACAGCCGCCGACCGAATACGGTTTCGACATAGCCCTGCTTGCGCGCGGTTTCGCGGGTGCGCTGCATGTAGTCGGCCACGCCGGGATAGCGCGCGAAGTAGCGGTCGATGTAGGCCTGCGCAGCGGCGCGCTCGAGATTGAGCTGGCCGGCGAGACCGAAGGCCGACATGCCGTAGATCAGGCCGAAGTTGATGACCTTGGCCATGCGCCGCTGGTCGGTATTCACTTCGTCGAGCGCCACGCCGAACACTTCGGCCGCGGTGGCGGTGTGGATGTCGAGGTCGTTGGCAAACGCGTTGAGCAGACCGGGGTCGTCCGACAGGTGCGCCATGATGCGCAGCTCGATCTGCGAATAGTCGGCCGACACCAGTTGATGCCCGGGCGGCGCGATGAAGGCTTCGCGGATGCGGCGGCCTTCCGCGGTGCGCGCCGGAATATTCTGCAGGTTGGGATCGGAAC
>JBFHXL010000224.1:0-3640 GCA_041599035.1 Thiobacillus sp.
CCTGGGGGATTTTTCATGTCTCAAGATTGACACACAACCGTAACGATTTCACCACGCAGACTGTGCGGCAAGGCCTGGGTGACGGTGACCTCGACGAACTGTCCGATCAGGCGCGGCTGCCCGGCGAAATTGACGATGCGGTTGTTGTCGGTGCGGCCGGCGAGTTCTTCCGCATTTTTCCTGGCGCGGCCCTCGACCAGCACGCGCTGCACGGTGCCGACCATGGCCTGGTTCACCCGCTGCGCCTGCGCCTCGATCTGCGCCTGCAGCTTCATCAGGCGCTGCGTCTTCAGCTCGGCCGGCACGTCGTCCGGGTAGTCCGAAGCGGGCGTACCGGGGCGCTTGCTGTAGATGAAGGAGAAGCTGGCATCGAAATCGAGTTCCTCGATCAGCTTCATCGTCGCCTCGAAATCGGCCTCGGTCTCGCCCGGAAAACCGATAATGAAATCCGACGACAGACAGAGATCGGGGCGCTGCTCGCGCAATTTCCGGACAATCGATTTGAATTCGAGAACGGTGTGGCCGCGCTTCATCGCCGCCAGCACGCGGTCGGAGCCCGACTGCACCGGCAGGTGCAGGTGCGACACCAGCTTGGGCAGCTTGCCGTAGCACTCGATCAGCCGCTGCGTCATTTCGCGCGGATGGCTGGTGGTATATCTGATGCGCTCGATGCCGGCAATCTCGTGCACCATTTCCAGCAGGAAGGCGAAATCCACGGTGCCGCCGTCATGCGCCGTGCCCTGATAGGCATTGACGTTCTGTCCCAGCAAGGTGACTTCCTTGACGCCGCTATTTGCCAGACCGACGATCTCGGCAATAACGTCGTCGAACGGACGCGAGAATTCCTCGCCGCGCGTGTAGGGTACGACGCAGAAGGTGCAGTATTTGGAACAGCCTTCCATGATCGACACAAAAGCCGACGCCCCCTCGACCCGGGCCGGCGGCAGGTGGTCGAATTTCTCGATCTCAGGAAAGCTGATGTCGACCTGGGCCCGGCCGGTGGCGCGTTTTTTGGCGATCAGCTCGGGCAGGCGGTGCAGCGTCTGCGGGCCGAACACCACGTCGACAAACGGTGCGCGCGAAACGATGGCCGCGCCTTCCTGCGAGGCGACGCAGCCGCCGACACCGATGATGAGATTGGGGTTGGCCTGCTTCAGATGGCGCACCCGGCCCAGATCGTGGAACACCTTTTCCTGCGCCTTTTCGCGCACCGAGCAGGTATTGAACAGGATCACGTCGGCATCGTCCGGCGTATCGGTCGGGGTCAGGCCTTCGGCCACGTTGAGCACGTCGGCCATCTTGTCCGAGTCGTACTCGTTCATCTGACAGCCAAAGGTTTTGATGTAAATCTTCTTCATGAGGTCGCCGGAACAGTGAATAGACTGGGGGCAGGGATTTCGCCGCCTAAAAGCAGTGCGGCAATGAAATTGGGTAGTGATGAGTGGGCTTGAACCATTGACCCCCGGATCATGAATCGTAGGAGCCGAGTAAACGGGAGCAATCCAGAAACAACCAGAGCTTAACAAATCGTGACTTAGCTGTCGCTGCTATTTCCCGATGATTCTCGTAATTTCCCCCTCAGTGTCCCATTGACGTCCCATGATATTTTGGGTCAAGGCTTCTTTTGATAGGCATACATTGCTTGCCAGACATCCATATATGCACCATGCCGCTGCCTGTCCTTTACCGATGACTTGAAGTTGCCATAGCTCAGCTCCATCACCCGGTCTAACATTGCTTTGGCGACAACCTCCCGTGGAACCTTGGCTCGAAAACAGTAGTCGGTTCCTGCGCCTTCCACTACCTTCGCATCCGGGAACAGCGCCTCGATGTCCCCTTTGATGCGTGCCCGAACCGTTAAAGTGTCCTTGTCATCGGGTTTCTGGACGATGCTTAACATCGCGTCGGAAAAGAACAGCCACATGGTCAGCTCCTGTTGAGTAATGCCTGAACGACCACTACGTCGTTCTTGTGATTTGTGAACTTTGCCAACTGGGCACGCGGAACGAGGTGTACCGCCTGTGACTCCCAGCCCATATCAGCGGGGTTCCCCCCGATACGGCGAGCAAGGTAGTAGCGGGTTGTGGTCAGTGAGCGTTCAGAGTCAACAAGGAAGCCAGTAAGTAGTACCTGCAGTCCTGACTCTTCGTAGACCTCCTTCAATGCGTTTGCTCGCAGCGAGATTTTCTGATGTGGGTAGATAGTCCCCTTTGGAAAGGTGTTTATGTAACCTGCATATTGATTGCTGGGTGAGATGACCCAGATTCGGCCGTCTGGCTCCACCACAACAGCACCAGAAGCCGGATTCTTGCCGGGTTTTACCTTCAGGGGCGGCTCATCAAAAGCAGCGGCTTCTGCCAGTTGCTCCCACTTGGCATTGTCACTAGGCGCGTTAGTCCACGAGCGTATCGATATTCCCGCTACCGAGTCAGGCATTGACGACCCGGGAACAACAGTCGCCAATTGCGTGGGGTCCCCCCATTCTGATAATCCAGTTGGGCAGCTCGGGTGTTTGAGTTCAACCTGTTGGCCACCTTCGTTCTTTTGCGGGTGATAGTGCTTCATACGATGGCTTCCTCAGAAGCTACGGTGGCAACTGGCTCGGCTACAGATTCAGGAAAATCTGGATTCTCACAATCTTTGCAGAGCACAGCAAAATCATGGTCATCGATGCAATGCCCGATAAGGACGTCTTCTCCCTCGAGGCGCATTTCCGAGATACTGTAATTCACATAATGTTGGGTTCGATTTACAGCTTTTCCGCAACGGCAGCATGGAGTGACAAAGCTGAATGCCGGGAATGTTTGCTGGAGTTTCAGGGAAACGGTGACATCTGTTTGATGCTCATGCCAGCAGCCTTGGCTGCAATACATGAACATGGTCAGCCGGTTTGCAATTTTGATGGAAGTCACCGGCTTGCCATCATGTCTAACTACGGCAAGTTTTTCGACGCGTCGGTCGAGACACAGATGTGGGTTTCCAACCGGTTTTTGGCAGATGGCGCAGCGAAATATCAAAGTAGTCATCAACGTCTCCCATTTTTTGCGCACAATACCGCACCACAGGCTCAATAGATGAGCCGCATACCGTTAAACCATTAGGTTTCTGCCGGCTTGGGAACGTCCCATTGTGCTTCTGCCGTCGCAGTGAATATCGTAAAAGAGTGAGTCCGAAATGGGTTGTGGGGGATTTGCTCCCCTGCTTTCTTGCTTTGTGTCCCAAATGACGCAAACGAAAACGGCCTGCATTGCTGCAAGCCGCTTGTATTCTGGTGGTGATGAGTGGACTTGAACCACCGACCCCCGGATTATGAATCCGATGCTCTAACCGACTGAGCTACATCACCTTGGGGAGCGCTTCTCCGGCGCAGGACCGCCGAAAAGGCGCGCATTTTAGCTGACGGAGACCTGCGCTGTCAAAGTGAACCGCGCACCTGCAGGCGCCTTATTGCGGTCGCAGCTTGGCCAGTTCGTCGAGCAGGCTGATCACCAGTTCGCGCCCCAGCGGACTCATGCCGGCTACCAGCTGGTCGGCGTCGCGTTCACCGTTCAACAAGCGGCGCATGCGCCCGCCCAGCAGGGCCATGTCGCCGCCCGCCTTCATCATCTGCTCGGCCATGTTGGCGAGTACTGACATCGCC
>JBFHXL010000225.1:0-3638 GCA_041599035.1 Thiobacillus sp.
ACGGGCCGCAGCCGGGCCGAGGCGAAGCTGGAATGCCATCGACGCTACATCGATATTCAGCTGGTGCTGGAAGGGGTGGATGAAATGGGCTGGAAGGCCGTGGCCGAGTGCGCGGAACCTGCAACGGAATACGATGCGGCGCGTGATATCCAGTTCTTCAACGATGTGCCGTCTAGCTGGATTGCCACGCCGGCGGGTTCGTTCTGCCTGTTCTTTCCCGAAGATGCGCACGCGCCGCTCGTGAGCACCGGGCTGATCCGCAAGGTGGTGGTAAAAATCGCGGTTCAGTAATGCGGCGGAATCTCGTCGCGCAGGGTGTGGGGTTCATCCGGACGGGATTCCTGCATCCTCTGGTGCAGCAATCGCAGTTGCTGTTGCAATGAGTCGATTTGCGCTTGCTGACGGACGACGGTCTGGTTGAGCGTTTCGATCAGGTCTTCGGCAAAGGCCATCTTGGCTTCGAGTTCGTTGAGGCGGGCTTGTGCCCAAGCTGTCGGGCTGTCGGGTGCTTCCATCATTGTGCGGACGCGCGTAACAGCGGCGTCACCAGTTTCTCCAGCCGGGGATAATGCACCTGCCCGGCGATTTTGTGGCGGATATGACCATCCGTGTCGACGATGAACGAGGTGGGTACGCTGCCGACAGGGCCGAACGCGGCCGTCACGGACGGGTTGGTCGGCGCGGCCATGAAAGCGTAGTCCTTGTCCTTCATCCATGCGGCGATTTTCTCGGGTGTGTCGTCGATGCTGATCGAGATGACTTCAAAGCCCCGGTCGCGGTAATCCTGCCAGAACGAATCGATGGCGGGTTTTTCCTTGCGGCAATAGGGGCACCAGGTCGCCCAGAAGTTCACCAACACGACTTTCCCCTTGAGGGATTCGCTGCTGAGTGCGCGGCCATCGGGCAGCGTCACCTGCCAGAACGGGATCGCCCGATTGTCGTCGCTGACCTCGGCGGGCGGACGAAACCACAGGTAAGCAATCAAACCCAGTAAAATCAGGGTCAGCGGACTTGGCGTCCATTTCTTCAAGGTTTGTTTATCCATGTTGTGGCTGAAATCGTTTCATATCGTGATGGTGGTGAGCTGGTTCGCCGGCCTGTTCTATCTGCCGCGCTTGTTCGTCAACCTGGCGATGGAGTCGAATGACGCCGCGTATGACCGCCTGTTGCTGATGGCGCGCAAATTGTATCGCTTCGTTTCGCCCATCATGTGGCTGACGCTGATTACGGGCACCTGGCTGTGGCTGGCGTATTTTCCGCTTTCGATGAACTGGATGTGGATAAAGCTCGCGCTGGTCGCCGGACTGGTCGGCTATCACCATGTGTGCAAAAACCTGCTGCGCGGATTCGAAGCCAGACAGAACACCAAATCGCACGTCTGGTTCCGCTGGTTCAACGAAATCCCGGTGATCGTGCTGCTGATCGTGGTGCTGCTGGTGGTGTTGAAGCCGTTTTAACCTTTTTTCATCCGCGAATACTCCATGGGTATAAATACCCCAAGGGCATAAAGTACGCGAAGAATCGCGAAGTAAAAAACCAATATTGCTTGAGGTTTTCTTCGCGTCCCTTCGCGTCCTTTGCGGATAAATATTTTTGAAAGCTCCGCTTGAAACCTGAATCTCGCCGCCCCAAAACACAGCATCCCGTCCGCCCCGAGCGCGAGGCGTTGCCGCCGGCCAGCCATTTCGCCACCTGCCCGCGCGGGCTGGAGGAGTTGCTGGTGGTCGAACTCACCGCCGCCGGCGCGCAGGTGGTGCGCCAGCTGCCTGCCGGCGTGCTGTTCACGGCCGATGCCGCCGCCGAGATGCGCGCCAACCTCACGTCGCGCATCGCCACCCGCATCCTGCGCAAGGTCGGCTACACGCGCTATCGCAAGGAAGAGCATATCTACCGCGCCGCGCTCGACCTGCCGTGGCCGGAGTGGTTCGACGTCAGCAAAACCATCGCGGTCAAGGTCGGCGCGCAGAATGCGCCGCTGAAAAGCCTCAATTTCATCACGCTGAAGATCAAGGACGCCATCTGCGACCGTTTCCGCGAGGAAACCCGGGAACGCCCCAGCGTCGACACCGAGGCGCCCAACGTGCCGGTGTATGCGTTCTTCACCCCGGACGCGGTGACCTTCTACCTCGATACCTCGGGCGAACCGCTCTTCAAGCGCGGCTTCAAGCGCGAGGCGAGCGCGGCATCGATCAAGGAAAATCTTGCCGCCGGGCTTCTCATGCTGTCGGGCTGGGAGCCCGGCACGCCGCTGCTCGATCCGATGTGCGGTGCCGGCACCATCCTGCTCGAAGCGGCCGACATGGCGCTGAACCGCGCGCCGGGACGCGGCCGCCGCTTTGCCTTCGAGCATTACCGCGATTTCGACGCGGCGCTGTGGCAACGGATCAGGGACGCGGCCCGGGCACAGGAAAAGCCACTTGGCCACCTGCCCATTTTTGGTGCCGACCAGGACCGCTGGGTGCTCGACAAGGCGCGGAACAACCTCGCCGCCGCCGGCTATGCCGATGCCATCGAACTGAAGGTGTCCGATGTACTGGAACTGAAAGCGCCCACCCCTGCGGGCACCATCGTGACCAACCCGCCCTACGGAGAGCGCATCGGCGAGGCCGAGGAACTGGCCGAGTGGTACCCGCAACTGGGCGACTGGCTGAAGAAAAATTTCAGTGGGTGGGAGGCGTGGATCATTTCCGGCGACCCGCTGTTGCCCAAATTATTCGGTCTCAAGGCCAGCCGCCGCATTCCCCTGTTCAACGGGCCGATCGAAACCCGCTTTCTGCAGTACAAGATCGTTGCGGGGCAGATGCGCCCGAATAAAACGGCGACTCCTCAGGCCTGAAAAAGGCGCGGGCGCTGATCCGCCCCGGATAAGGCAGGTGCTAGACAATATCCAGGTGATCCAGCCCCGCCATCATGTCGCGGCCCTTGGACTCCTGACCGTGCAGCTTGATCTGCAGGCGCAGGTCGTTGAGGCTGTCGGCGTTTCTGAGCGCATCCTCGTACGAAATCATGCCCGATTCATAGAGGTCGAACAGTGCCTGGTCGAAGGTCTGCATGCCGAGTTCGCGTGACTTCGACATGATCTCCTTGATCTCGTGCACCTGGCCCTTGAAGATGAGGTCGGAAATCAGCGGCGAGTTGAGCAGGATTTCGACCGCGGCGACGCGGCCGGCCACGCCCTTGCGCGGAATCAGGCGCTGCGAGATGAAGGACTTGAGGTTCAACGACAGGTCCATCAGCAACTGGTCGCGCTTTTCCTCGGGGAAGAAGTTGATGATGCGGTCGAGCGCCTGGTTGGCGCTGTTGGCGTGCAGGGTCGACAGGCACAGGTGGCCGGTTTCGGCGAAGGCGATCGCGTATTCCATGGTGTCGCGGTCGCGGATTTCGCCGATCAGGATGACGTCGGGCGCCTGGCGCAGCGTGTTCTTCAGCGCCGAGAACCAGTTGTCGGTGTCGATGCCGACCTCGCGCTGGGTAATGATCGATTTCTTGTGCTCGTGCACGTATTCGATCGGGTCTTCGACCGTGATGATGTGGTCGGCGGCGTTCTCGTTGCGGTAGCCCACCATCGCCGCCAGCGAGGTCGATTTGCCGGTGCCGGTGCCGCCGACGAAGATCACCAGGCCGCGCTTGATCATGGC
>JBFHXL010000226.1:0-3626 GCA_041599035.1 Thiobacillus sp.
GCGCCCGTTCACAAAGGCACGCGCATGGGTACCCTGCGGCTGACGCTCGACGGCGAGTCGCTGGGCGATTATCCGCTGCTTGCGCTGCATGACGTCGGCGTAGCCGGAATCCTGGGACGCGGCTGGGATTCGATCCTGCTCTTCTTCGGCCGATGAACGCTTACCTGAATGGCCGCTTTTTGCCGCTTGCCGAAGCGAAGGTTTCCGTGCTCGACCGCGGCTTCATTTTTGGCGATGGCGTCTACGAACTGGTGCCGGTGTATTCGGGGCGGCCGTTTCGGCTGGACGACCATCTGCGCCGCCTGCAGGCCAGCCTTGACGGAATTCGCCTGGCCAACCCGCACGGAATCGAGGCATGGCGTGACTTGATCCTGCGGCTGAGCGCCATGCAGGCTGGGGGCGACCAGTCGATTTATATTCAGGTTACCCGCGGCACGCCCGGCCCGGCGCAGGCGCCGCGCGACCATCCTTTTCCCGACGGCGTGGCGCCCACCGTGTTCATGTTTGCGCAGCCGCTGCTGACCGCTCCGGCCGAATTGAAGGCAAGCGGGGTGGGTGCGGTGACGGCCGTCGACAATCGCTGGCTGCGCTGCGACATCAAGGCGATCTCGCTGCTGGCCAACATCCTGTTGCGGCAGCAGGCGGTGGACGCCGAATGTGCCGAGACCGTGATGCTGCGCGACGGCTTCCTGACCGAAGGCACGGCAAGCAGTATTTTCGTGGTGAAGGATGGCGTGTTGCGGGCGCCGCCGCCATCGAGCCTGATGCTGGCCGGCATCACCTACGACGTGGTGCTGGAGCTTGCCGCTGCGCACGGTATTGCGCACGAGGTGCGGGCGATCACCGAGGCGGAAGTGCGCAGCGCCGACGAACTCTGGATGACCTCGTCCACCAAGGAAATCATGGCCATCGTGAAGCTGGACGGCAAGGCGGTGGGGGCAGGCGTGCCGGGTCCCATGGCGCGGCAGATGGATGCGTTGTATCAGACCTTCAAACAACAGGTGATGCGGGCATGAGCGAAGAAGATACCCAAAAGGGCACAAGCACCCAGGAGGGCACAAGCACCCAGGAGGGCACAAGCACCCAGGAGGGCACGAGCACCCTGCTGAAATTTCCCACCGACTTTCCGATCAAGATCATGGGCGCGCGGCGCGACGAGTTTGCGCAAGCCATGGTCGAGCTGGTGCAGCGTCATGCTCCCGATTTCAAGGCCGAAACCGTCGAAATGCGTGCTTCCGGCAGCGGCAATTATCTCTCCGTGACCTGCGTGGTCCGTGCCACCTCCAAAGCCCAGCTGGACGCGCTGTATCGCGACATCACCGCGCACCCGTGGGTAAAAATGGCGTTGTGAGCGGAGAGAGGAAAGTCGAGCGCGGAGAGCGGGCGCTGATCCGGGAGTTGGGTCGGGTCGAGTACGAACCGACCTGGCGGGCGATGCAGGCATTCACCGCCGCGCGTGCGCCCGACACGCCGGATGAAATCTGGATGCTGGAGCATCCGCCTGTGTATACCCTGGGCCAGGCGGGCAAGCCCGAGCACCTGATTGCCGCCACCGATATTCCCGTCATTCCCATCGACCGCGGCGGACAGATCACCTATCACGGGCCGGGGCAGGTCGTGGCCTATGTGCTGGTCGACTTGCGGCGGCGCGGCTACGGCATCCGCGAACTGGTGACGCGCATGGAGCAGGCCGTCATCGATCTGCTGGCCGCACACGACGTCGATGCTGCACGCCGGAACGGCGCGCCCGGCGTGTATGTCGACGGCGCGAAAATCGCCGCGCTCGGTTTGCGCGTCCGTCACGGCTGCACCTATCACGGCCTCGCGCTGAATGTGGAGATGGACCTGAACCCGTTTGCGGCCATCAACCCCTGCGGCTACCCCGGGATGGCGGTCACGCAATGCCGCGATCTGGGGGTAAAGGCGCCCCTGCAGACGCTGGAGCAGGCTCTCGCGGATCTGTTGCTGGACACGGTTTATTCCTGAACCTGCGGGCCGATCAGGGCCTGCCCGCAGGGTTGATCATGGCTTGAGCATGTCCCGGATTGCCCGGACGATTTCCGGATGGTCGAACTCGCGCCCGCCGATGGCGCTGGCCACGATGCGGCCCTGCCGGTCGATCAGAAACGTGGTCGGCAGCCCCGCAACCTTCCATGCCTGCATGGCTCGGCTGTGGCTATCGAGCAGGACGGGGAAGGTGGGCGTGGTGTCGAGCTGGCTGGCGAAGGACTCGATGACGTCGACCCCTTCGCCGACATCCACCGCCAGCACGCTGAAGGGTTCACCCTTGAGCGCCTGCGACAGGCGCTCCAGCGACGGCATTTCGCGTCGGCACGGCGGGCACCAGGTCGCCCAGAAGTTGATCAGCACGACCCTGCCCTTGAGGTGCGCGAGGTCGTGTACCTTCCCGTCGAGATCTTTCAGCTTCAGCGCCGGCGCGGCTTGCGGTGCCTGTCGGGTCAGGCTGTGCGACAGCGGCGGAAGATCGGCTGCGATTGCCGGCGCTGCGGCCAGACCCAGCAGGAAAAGGGCGCCTGCCATCACGCCCGCGGGTCGACTAAGCTTGTTCATCGGCACACCTCACCTGTTCGAGTATTCCTGAATGGGTTTTTCCTTCGGCGCGCCACACGAAGTGCAGGTCGAACCGGCCGCCACGCGGCATGCTGTATGCCGTCATGCCCTGGTTCCAGTCGCCCGGCGCAAAGGTCTGTGCGGCGGGAAACTGCGCCCAGTTGAACGCGATGCGCGCGGCCTCGTTCACGCCCTGCTGTTTCCAGATGCGCGCCCACGCCGTTTTGCTGCGGATGGCGCGCGGGGCGTGGCCCGAAGCGAGGTAGCGCCAGTCGGCCAGGCGATGCTGGATCGGGACGTCGCCGATGTTGCGCACCACGGTCATGAAGACGCATTCGGCGGCATAGTGCTCGGCCGCGGCGGCGGAAAAGCCGCGCGCCTGATAAAAGCCGCGTGCCTGGTTCGGGCTGATCTGGGTCAGCCGCACCTGGATGCCGCCGCTTTCGGTTTGCCAGGTGGCAAGGCCGGTTTCCGCGTCCACGCTGAAGTCGGTGGCGGCAAGCGGCGCGCTACTCCACACGGCCAGCAGGGTCAGGGTCAGCAGGCGCATAGGCTAAAATCCGGTTTCAACGTCGTATCGAGCACATTATGGCAGATCCCATTCAGCACAAGGGCGCAGCGAAAACCGCGCGCATTCCGATCAAGGTTGTGCCGCAGCCGCGCATGCGCCTGCCGTCGTGGATTCGCGCCAAATCGCCCAATGTTCCGAACGTGTCGCACCTCAAGGGCATCCTGCGCGAAGCGAAGCTGCATACCGTGTGTGAAGAAGCCTCGTGCCCGAACCTGGGCGAATGTTTCGGCCATGGCACCGCTACCTTCATGATTCTGGGCGACCTCTGCACGCGGCGCTGCCCATTCTGCGATGTCGGCCATGGCACCCCGCTGCCCCCGGACGCCGAGGAACCGCGCCATCTGGCCGAAACCATCGCACGGATGGCGCTTAAGTATGTCGTCATCACCAGCGTCGACCGCGATGACCTGCGCGACGGCGGCGCCGGGCATTTTGCGCAGTGCATCGCGGCCGTGCGCGAGAAGTCGCCGTCGACGCGGATCGA
>JBFHXL010000227.1:0-3623 GCA_041599035.1 Thiobacillus sp.
AATTCGACCAGTACGCTGTCGACGTTGGAGGACAGCAGAAAATTCGTGTACTGCTCCGGTTCGTCGCGATCCATGCCGCCGCCGGCATGACGGCTGCCGAGATACGCGCGATACAGCGCGTAATGCTCGTCCCTGAAATCCAGCGGCAGGAAACGCGCGGTCAGGTGCCGGTTGCGCTTCAAGCAGCGGCGCTGGGTGCGGTTGGGCACAAAGCTGGCCACATCGACGCGAACCGGTACGCAGGCCTGGCATTGCTTGCAGTTTGGGCGATAGGTGAACTGCCCGCTGCGACGAAATCCGGCCTGAATCAGCGCGCTGTAGGCCGTGCCGTCAATCAGATGGGCGGGGGTGGCGACCTGCGAGCGCGCACGCTCTCCCGGCAGGTAGCTGCAGTCGTATTGCGCAGTCAGGTAAAACTGGATGCGCTGGAACGGCGGTTCAGTCGGGTGCATCGAAGTGCCACGGTCCAGGGTGATGCGGCAAGTTTACCAACTCCGCCAGCCGGGCTGTGAACGCCGCGCGCGGCAAGGTGCGCGCGCCGAGGCTGGCGAGGTGCGCGGTTTCCATCTGGCAGTCGATCAGCCCGAATTCCCACCGCTGCAGCTGCCGCGCAAGGCGCACCAGCGCCACCTTGGAGGCATCGGCCACGCGGCTGAACATCGACTCGCCGTAGAACATGCGGCCGATCGCCACGCCATACAGCCCGCCGACCAGTTCGCCGGCGTGCCAGGTTTCCACCGAATGCGCGTAGCCCGCATGATGCAGGCGGGTGTAGGCCGCCACCATCGCCGGCGAAATCCAGGTGCCGGCGGCATCTTCGCGCGGCGCGGCGCAGGCGCGCATGACGTCGGCAAACGCGGTGTCGACACGCACCTCGAAGCCACCGTTGCGGATGCGTTTTGCCAGCGATCGGGTGACGCGGACCTCGTCCGGCCGCAGCACCATGCGCGGATCGGGGCTCCACCACAGGATCGGTTCGCCGGGATTGAACCAGGGAAAGATGCCGTGCCGGTACGCATCCAGCAGGCACTCGACCGAGAGGTCGCCGCCCATGGCCAGCAGGCCGTTGGGCTCGCGCAGGGCAGTCTCGACCGCAGGAAAGAAAGTGGCGCCGGAGAGGCATTCGCTCATGCCACCATGTTAGCGGATTCGTCTGGCGGGCTCGACCCGCCTGGCGCCAGGGATCATCGCTATATCATGATAAACTTATCCTTAATGCAGGCATCGAACTTTGGGGCCGGCGATGATCGAAGCGGCATCCTGCCCTCTCCCGCTTTTATAATGCCGCCGTACCGGGCCGCGGCCGAAAGCGCATCCCGGAGCGCATACCAGGCGGAACTCAGTGCAGCAAGGAAGAATGGCCATATCCAATACGACGACACCCCAGCCGACACCGGCGCCACAGGCATCGACCGCGGCGGCGCAGGTGCTGCGAGCGTGCGTCATCGCGGGGGACGCTTCGTGAACAGCTCGCCCGAGTCCAGCGACGCCGCGTCCGCTTCGGGCTGCTTCCATTGCGGCCTGCCGGTTCCGGACGGCGCGCATTACCCCATCCAGTATGAAAAAGCCGTCAGGCAGGCCTGCTGCCGGGGGTGCCAGGCCGTCGCGCAAACCATCATCGACAGCGGCCAGGGCGCCTATTACAGCCACCGCACCGCGCTGCCCGCCACGCCGCAGCAGGCCGAAGCCGAGCTGGCGAAACTGGGGCTGTACGATCTGCCCGAGATCCAGGAAAGCTTCGTGCAAGCGCACGCAGACACCGTCCGCGAGGCCGCCCTGATTCTGGAAAACATCGTCTGCGCCGCCTGCATCTGGCTGAACGAACACCATATCGCGCAACTGCCCGGGGTGCTGTCGGTTGAGATCAACTACGCCACGCGCCGCGCACGGGTGCGCTGGGACGATAGCCGCATCCATCTGTCGGAAATCCTCAAGGCCGTGTCCGACATCGGCTACATCGCCCACCCGTTCGACCCCGGCCGCTCCGACGACATCTTCAAGCGCGAGCGCAATACCGCGATCAAGCGGCTCGCCATCGCCGGTCTCGGCATGATGCAGGTGATGATGTACGCGCTGCCCGCCTACACCGCCACCGACATGACCGACGACATCCGGCTGCTGATGCGCTGGGCCAGCCTGATCCTCACGATTCCGGTGGTGGGCTATTCGGCGTGGCCGTTTTTCATCGGCGCCTGGCGCGACCTCAAGCGGCGCATGCTGGGCATGGATGTGCCGGTGGCGCTGGGGGTGGGCACTGCCTTCGTCGCCAGCGTGTTCAGCACGTTTTCCGGGCACGGCGAGGTGTATTTCGACTCGGTCACCATGTTCATCTTTCTGCTATTGACCGGCCGCTTTCTTGAAATGAACGCGCGCCGCCGCGCCGGTGCGGCGGTGGAAGAACTGGTGAAACTGATTCCCGCCGTCACCACGCGGCTGCCGAACTGGCCCGCGCGCGACGAGGAACAGATACCGGTCGCGCGGCTCGCCGTCGGCGACCGTGTGCTGGTACGCCCCGGCGAAACCCTGCCTGCCGATGGCGTGGTGGTGGATGGCGACAGCACGGTGAACGAGGCGATGCTGACCGGCGAATCGCTGCCGGTATCGAAGAACGTGCAATCGCAGGTGGTGGGCGGCAGCCTCAACCAGGCGAGCCCATTGGTGGTGCAGGTGGAGAAGCTGGGGGCCGGCACCCGCCTGGCCTCGATCGTGCGCCTGCTCGACCGCGCACAAAGTGAAAAACCGCGCATCGGCCTGCTGGCCGACCGCGCCGCCGCCTGGTTCGTCGGCCTGCTGCTGCTGATTACCGTCGCGGTCGGCCTCGCCTGGGTTGTCATCGATCCGTCGAAGGCATTGTGGATTGTGGTGTCGGTCCTGGTCGTCACCTGTCCCTGTGCGCTCGGTCTCGCCACGCCTGCCGCCCTCACCACCGCCACCGGCCGGCTCACCCGTCTGGGACTGCTGACCACGCGCGGCCACGCGCTGGAAACCCTGGCGCGCGCCACCGACCTGGTATTCGACAAGACCGGCACGCTCACCCACGGCCAGCTCGGCGTGCGCCGCGTGGTGGCACTGGGGGGGCGCAGCGAAAGCGAGGTCCGCGCCTTGGCGGCGGCACTCGAAGCCGGCTCCGAACACCCCATCGCACGCGCATTGTGCGGAACAGATCACCCGACGCTTGGCGCCAGCGAAATCCGCAACACGCCAGGGCGCGGCGTCGAAGGCAGGATCGATGGCCGCATCTACCGCATCGGCTCACCGCGCTTTGCCGCACAAACGGAACAGCCGCCTGCACCCCCGCAACAAACCAACGCAGAAAGCTGGGTGGCGCTGGCCGATGAATCCGGGCTGATCGCCTGGTTTGCGCTGGCCGACACCTTGCGCGCGGACGCCGCCGCGGCGCTCGCCGTGCTGCAGCAGAAGGGCCTGCGCCTGCATCTGCTGTCGGGCGACGGCGAAGCCGCGGTGCATGCCATTGCGCACCAACTCGGCATCGAAGACTGGCACGCCGGCGCGTTGCCGGAAGACAAGCTGGCCTACGTGAAAGCCCTGCAGGACCAGGGCCGCATCGTCGCCATGGTGGGCGACGGCATCAACGACGCCCCGGTGCTGGCCGGCGCGCAGGT
>JBFHXL010000228.1:0-3608 GCA_041599035.1 Thiobacillus sp.
CCACTACGCGCTAAAGCACGTGTGGAATCGTATGCCCCGCTCACAAAATTAAATCAACCCAGCAAAAGCGGGGCGAGTTCTTTGCCGCCCACCCGGCAGGCTCGGTTTTCGGGGTTTCGGGGATGAGCGGGGTCGCCTTTCTTTGGTTACTTTCTTTGGCAAGACAAAGAAAGTAACTTGCTGCCGGCAACCCCGGCCAACAATCAGCCGCCCTGCAAAGGCCCTAACGACTTAGTCTCGCGCCGCGCCAATCCATCACGCGCCCTTCACCCCACACGACTGCAAACATTCACCCATCGGACACGGATGCGCAATCCCATACCCCTGGGCGTAATCCACCCCAATCTCTCTGAGCACGGCCAGAATCTGCTCGTTTTCCACATATTCGGCGACAGTCTTGATGCCCATGACATGACCGACGGTATGAATGGCCTGCACCATGGCACGCGCCACCGGATCATGTGCCACGTCCTTGACGAAGACGCCGTCGATCTTCAGGTAATCCACCGGCAGGGTCTTGAGATAGGCGAACGAAGACAGGCCGCTGCCGAAGTCGTCCAGCGCAAAACGGCAGCCTTTCTGACGCATGGCATGCATGAAGGTGGCGGCCCGCTCCAGGTTGGCGATGGCCACGCTTTCGGTGATCTCGAAGCAGATGGTGTCAGGCGGCACCTGGTGCAGCGCCAGCTGTTCGTCGATGTAGTCCTGCAAGCCCGGCTCGCCGAGCGAGGCACCGGACAGATTGATGTTGCACATCAGGCGGCGTGAATCCTGCTGCCGGCGCAGATAGTCGCCGATGGTGGTCAGGGCGGCACCGATCACCCAGCGGTCGATGGCCGGCATCAGGTTATAGCGTTCGGCGGCGGGCAGGAAGGCCATCGGCGGCACCAGGCTGCCGTCCTCGTCCTCCAGACGCAGCAGGATCTCGCCATGCCTGGCGAGGTCGCCGTTCAGCGACGCGATGGTCTGGCAATGCAGGCGGAAGCGGTTTTCTTCCATGGCCTTGCGCAGGCGCGACACCCACTGCATCTCGCCATGGCGCCGGGCCATTTCCATGTCGCCGGGCTGATAGACCTGCACCCGGTTGCGCCCCTTTTCCTTGGCGGCAAAGCAGGCCGCATCGGCCTCGCTCAACACTTCGGCCGGGGTGACGCTGTCCTCGGTGATCGGCACCAGGCCGATGCTGACCCCGATGTCGAAGCTGTGGCCCTGCCAGACAAAGCGGAAATTCTTGACCACGCCCAGCAGTTCCTCGGTGATCAGCTGCGCGCGCTCGAGCGGACAGTTCTCCAGCAGCAGGCCGAATTCGTCGCCGCCCAGACGCGCCAGCGTGTCGGCATCGCGCACCTTCTCTTTCAGCAGGAAGGTGATCTGGCACAACAGGCGATCGCCGACGGCATGGCCGCAGGTGTCGTTGACCAGCTTGAACTGGTCGAGGTCGAGATAGGCCAGGGCATGCTGCTGATGGGTGTGCTTGGCCTGCACCAGCAGTTCCGACAGGCGGCGCTCGAACTCGCGACGGTTGATGAGGCCGGTGAGCGCATCGTGCGCCGCATGGTATGAAAGAAGATGCGGGATGCGATGCATCAGGCTGACGTCATAGAACACCATGACCGCGCCGACGATGGCACCGTCGCGGTCCAGAATCGGCGCCGCCGAGTCCTCGATCACGAACTCGGCGCCGTCGCGCCGGACCAGCACGGTGTTGGTGCCAAGGCCGACCACGCAGCGGTTGCGCAGGCAGGTCTCGATGGGGTTGGGTTCGGGTTCGCGAGTCAGGCCGTTGACGAGATTAAACACCTCGTCGAGCGTGTGGCCGCGTGCCTCTGCGTTGCTCCAGCCGATCATTTCCTCGGCCACCGGGTTGAGGGTATCGATCCGGGCCTCGGCGTCGGTCGTGATCACGGCATCGCCGATCGAGTTCAGCGTGATCTCGGCCATTTCCTTCTGGCGGAACAGATCATTGGCGGTCTGCCGCACCCGGGTCAGGCTCAATCCGGCGAACCCCAGGGCAAACAGCGCCACAACGAACTGGAAACCCATCTTCCATTTTGCCGCCCGCATGGCGCGGGTCGCATGCTCGTTGGTGATCTGCGATATGGTCGCGGAAATGGCAAGCAGGCTGTCGATGGCGCGGGTGGCGGCGTCCACCCATTGGCCGGCATCCATCGGGTATTGACCGCTCGCCGCCGCCGCGTAAACCTGGTGGCGCTGGTGTTCGAACTCGTTTAGGAAACTGACCTGCATGACCTGTACCGCCCGCTTGATGCGTGCGTCGCTGCCGGGTCGCTCGCTGAAGGCGATCATTTCGCGGGTCGTGCGGTTCACCTCGTTACGACAGGCTTTCAGATCGTCCAGCGCGGGCGCCTGCAACGGCAGGTGCGAACCGATATGCCACGCCAGGATGCCGCGCTCGAGGCCGGCCTCTTCGCTCGCCACCGCGGCCCAGCGCTTCATGGTGCGATCCAGCAGTGCCACATGGCGCGGCGACTCGACCGCGAGAAAGACTTCCTCGCGCAGCCGTTCGGCTTCCGCGATCAGGGCACTGCTGGCCTTGATCCATTCCAGTCCGCTGATGGGACAGTCCGCCGGTGCGGCCAGGCAGCGGTCGGCCGCTTCACGCGCGCCCAGCAAGCCGTGTTGCGATTGCTTCGCCGCCTCGATGAGGGCAGGAAAATCGTGGTTGACCCCCGCCGTCTTCAGCGCCTCGGCCGACGCCAGGGCGGTCCGCCAGGCGCCATCGCCCTGCTGGCGCAATTCGCCTATGCGGCTCCGCATGGCGGGTGAAACCTGCCGCCCCAGGCCCAGCGCGGCAGAGGTCAGGCCGCGTTCGGTCGCCGTGATGCCGGCGGCACGAATCAGTTGATCGGACAGGGTGTCGGCCAGCACCATCTGCCGGTTGGCGCGATAGTCCCGATAAGACTGCCACGCCATGGCGCCCGACAATCCCACCACGAACAGGGTCAGCCCCACAATCGAGAGATTGATGAGCTGGCGGGGATTCATGGCGAGAACCGACCGGTACAAGTGAAGACTGCGGAGTCTTTTCATAAACGCTCTTGGGGATCGTCGGGTAAGTATAACCACATATACCTTATTGATTTAACAAGAATTCATCCCCCAAGCGGCAATCCCGGCCGCCGCTTTCCATTTCTGGAATCCCGCCCGCCCCGGTAAAATCCGGACATGATTGTCTATCTGCACGGCTTCAACTCCTCTCCTGCTTCAGGCAAAGCCGTCATGCTTGGCGAGTTTCTGGCCGGCCTCGGACGCGAGGTGGACTATCTCTGCCCGGCGCTGCCCAATAGCCCAGGTGATGCCATCGCCCAGGTCGAAGCCGAACTGGCCCACTGCCGTGGCCCGGTCACGCTGGTCGGCAGTTCGCTCGGCGGCTTCTACGCCACCCATCTGGCCGAAAAGCATGGCTGGAAAGCGGTGCTGGTCAATCCGGCAGTGCATGCCCATCTGTTGCTGCAAAGCGCACTCGGCCCGCAGACCAACTGGCACAGCGGCGAGAAGTGGGTGCTCACCGCGCAGCATCTGGCCGAACTCGCCGCAATGGATGTCCCGGCCATTACCCGGCCCGAGCGCTATCTGCTGCTGGCGCA
>JBFHXL010000229.1:0-3597 GCA_041599035.1 Thiobacillus sp.
CGAAGCCGAACTGCTGCAGGCGCGCACCGAACTCTCGCTCGACGCTCTGGCGGCGCGGGTGAAATGCCTGGTGGTCACACGCGGCGAAGACGGTTCACAGTTCTATGTCGATGGCGGAAAAATCGACATCCCGGTCGTCCCGGCCAGGGCGGTGGTCGACCCGACCGGATGCGGCGATGCCTTCCGCGCCGGCCTGCTCTATGGCATCGCCCACGGCTGGGATTGGGAAAGTACCGGTCAACTGGCCAGCCTGATGGGCTCGATCAAGATCGAACAGCGTGGCGGGCAGAACCACACGCCCAGCCGTGACGCCATCGCCGGGCGGTTCAAGGCCACGTTCGGCAAGACACTTTGATTGCGTCCGTCGTGCAACTAAAATTGGGCAGCGCACTCTTTGCCTATAGTGTGAACATGACAACCGCAGGTACCTCATCATGAAAAACTCGTTCGGCGTTTTAACCTCTACCCTTCTCGCAGCCATGATCGTTTCGCTCGTCGGCTGCGCCAGCGGCACCGGCGGCAAGGACTACAGCCGCGCCCAGACCCGTGCCGTACAGGAAGTGCAGATGGGGATCGTGGAATCGGTGCGCGAAGTGAACATCGAAGGCACCAAGACGCCCATCGGCGCCGGCGCCGGCGCAGTCGTCGGCGGCGTGGCCGGCAGCACCGTCGGTAGCGGCAAGGGCAGCGTGGTCGGCGCAGCGGTCGGCGCCGTGCTGGGCGGCCTGGGTGGGGCGGCCATTGAAGAAGGCGTCACCCGCAACAAGGGCGTGGAAATCACCGTCAAGCTGGATTCTGGGCGCATGATCGCCATCACCCAGACGGCTGACGAAGCGTTTCGGGTGGGCGACCGCGTGCGCGTGCTGTCGGGCGGCGGAACGACACGCGTATCCCATTGAAGCGGCGCCGACGGGCAGACTGCCTGTCATCATTTTGCAACCCGGACGTCACACGGAGTTAACGCCGTCTCTTTAGGCTGGACGCTTTCCATTCAGGAGCGTGTCCGATGCTCGACATCCACAGCCATGTCCGACCCGTCACCGCCAGCCGCTACCACGTATCGCTGGCGGTAGACGACAGCGAAATCCGCGAGGCGCAGCGTCTGCGCTACCAGGTCTTTGCCGAAGAAATGGGCGCGCGCCTGCCGTCCGTGCTGCCGCGGCATGACATCGATCTGTACGATCCGTTCTGCGACCACCTGCTGGTGCGCGAACTTGCGGACGGCCAGGTCGTCGGCACCTATCGCATCCTCTCCCCCGATGCCGCCAGGCGGGTCGGCAGCTATTATTCCGAACAGGAATTCGATCTCACCCGGCTGAATTTTCTGCGCCCGCGCATGGCCGAACTGGGCCGCTCGTGCGTGCATCCGGCGCATCGCAGCGGCGCCGTCATCGCACGGCTGTGGATGGGGCTGGCCGACTACATGACACGCTATGGCTACGAATACTTCATCGGCTGCGCCAGCATCAGCATGGCCGACGGCGGTCATGTCGCCGCCCGCGTGCATCGCCAGATGACGGCGCGCCATCCGGCGCCGATCGAATGGCGCGTCACCCCGCGCACCCGGCTGCCGGTCGAATCGCTCGACGATGGCCAGGCCGCCGCGTTGCCGCCCCTGATCAAGGGCTACGCCCGGCTCGGCGCAATGATATGCGGCGAACCGGCCTGGGATCCCGATTTCAACACCGCCGACCTGTTGCTACTGCTGCCGATGGCACAACTTAACCGTAGCTATGCCCGCCGACTCATTGCATGAGCGCGGTTGTTGAAACTGGAGTTTCTTTACTCCCACGACCACTTCCGTGCGAGTGGAGATTTACAATGCCGGGGTGATCGTCGCCCGCCTGCCCGTCTTCCTCCGCCGTGCCATCCGCATCAGCCTGCTCGGGCTGCATCTTGCATGGGGCGTGGTGCTGGCGGGGCTGGTCTTCCCGCTGCTTGGTTCCGCGCGACGCGACCGCAGCATCATGGCCTGGTCACGACAACTGCTCAAGATACTGGGCGTGCGGTTCCAGGCGACCGCGGCACCCAGACTGCCGGGCGGCGCACTGCTGGTCTGCAATCACGTCTCGTGGCTGGATATTTATCTGATTTACGCCGCGCAAAGGGTGCACTTCGTCTCCAAGGCGGAAGTGCGCACATGGCCGGTGGCCGGCTGGCTGGCGCGCAAGACCGGCACGCTGTTTCTGGAACGCGGCCGTCGCGCCGATACCGCACGCGTCAACGCCGACATGCGCGCGCTGATGCAGGGCGGCGCCTGGGTGGCGGTGTTTCCCGAAGGCACCACCAGCGACGGCCGCGGACTGCGGCGCTTTTTGCCTTCGCTATTGCAACCGGCGGTCGAACTGAACTGCCCCATCGTGCCGGCCGCCCTGCGCTACCGCACCCTGACGGGCGAATACAGCGCGGCGCCCGCGTATATCGACCAGATCAACATATGGCAGAGCCTGTTACGAATCGTCAGCGAACCCGGCTTCATTGCCGAACTCCATTTTGGCGAACCGATACGGCCCGATGGCCACCGGCGCGATCTGGCCATTCTGGCCGAAGCGGCCACGGCCCGGCTTTTGGGGCTTAGCGGGATTTCGGGTGCGATGCCTGCGGACACTGCACCGCAAACGCCTGCCGATCCTCCAGCCTGACCGCAGTCAAGGTCTTGCCCCACAGACAACCGGTATCCAGCGCAATCAGATCCGGCCGGTTGATGAGTCCCAGCGTCGACCAGTGGCCGATGATGATCGTGGCCTCGGCGCTCTTGCGCCCCGGCACCTCGAACCACGGCAGCCATCCTGCCGGTTGCGTGCCGGGCGCGCCCTTGTGGTGAAAATCCATCTCACCCGCAGCCGAGCAATAACGCAGCCGGGTAAAAGCGTTGACGATCATGCGCAGGCGCTCGATCCCGTGCAGGCCGTCATCCCAGGCGACCGGCACATTGCCGTACATCTGCGCAAAGAAATCCCGATAAGCGGGGCCGCGCAATGCCGCCTCCGCCTCCGCCGCCCGCTGCATCGTGTCGTCCACGCTCCAGCCGGGCAGCACCCCCGCGTGCACCATCAGGTAATCGCCTTCGCACCAGGCCAGCTTCTGCTGGCGCAGCCAGTGCAGCAATTCATCACGGTCGGGGGCGGCCAGAACCGCATTGAGCGTGTCGCCCTTGTGGGCACGGCCAAATCCTTCGGCCAGCGACAGCAGGTGCAAATCGTGGTTGCCGAGCACGCTGACGGCGGCATCGCCCAGGTTTTTGATGAATCGCAACACCGCCAGCGAATCGGGACCGCGATTGACCAGGTCGCCTACAAACAGCAGCCGGTCGGCCTTTGGGTCGAATTCGAGTGTGTCCAGCAGGCGCAGAAGAGAATCATGGCAGCCTTGAAGGTCGCCAATGGCATAGGTCGGCATATAAAATACGGTTTCGTCGTGTGCTTTGCGTCCCTCGCATCATAACGCCCCCCGCCTGAACTCCACGTGTCACCGCTTTCATGAAACCCGTTATTCGTCTGTTTTTCAAAACCCTGCGCCTCATCCTCGGCCCGTTCCTGCTGCTGGGGAACTGGCTGACGCAACCCAAGGGCATCGTGCGCCCCGAGGCCGAGCAAC
>JBFHXL010000230.1:0-3593 GCA_041599035.1 Thiobacillus sp.
CGGCATCCGCAAGACGGTGCGCTGGTATCTGGACAACATGGCGTGGGTGGAGGACGTGGTGAGCGGCGAATACCGCAACTGGGTGGACGCGAATTATGCTGCGCGGGGCGCCGCAACGTTGGGGACATGAGCCTGGGGTGACGCGGCTGGGTTTGTTGGGCCGGGCGGGCCGCAACGGGCGGGTGACCATCCGGTCAGCGGGGCCAGCGACCGGATATCGCAATGGTTCGGCCCAAGTTCCGTATCGGGCAGGTGCAAGTGCTACCCAGTTACGAATGCAGGGCGCGAAGTGCCGCTTCGGGCTCTTTCTCCACAATGGTCAACAATGCAGCAGCGGGGCCGGTCGGGCGGCGGCGATGCTGCTCCCAATTTCGGAGTGTTGCCACTTTCACCCCGATGAGCTGAGCGAATTCGCTTTGACTCAAGCCCACTTTTGTACGCACTGACTTCGCATCAGGCAGATTGACTTCCGTCAATGGCCGACCCATTACCCAGGTCGGCACCAAGGCCTGGTACAAGGGACTGGCTGCGGCGGGAATTGAAAATTTCCGCTGGCACGACTTGCGGCACACCTGGGCAAGTTGGCATGTGCGGAATGGCGCGCCGTTATTTGCCTTGCAGGAATTGGGCGGATGGGAAGGCCTGGAGATGGTGCGGTGCTATGCGCACTTGTCTGCGGATCGCCTCTGCGCCTTGAGGGTTGGGAGTCTTTCGGAGCTTGTGACTGTTCCAGAACACGGCTCGTTTACGGCACAAAGCCAAAAAGAAAAGGGGCTAGCCTAAGCTAACCCCTTGAAATATTGGTGCGCCCGAAGAGATTCGAACTCCTGACCCCTTGGTTCGTAGCCAAGTACTCTATCCAGCTGAGCTACGGGCGCTTTGAAGGTTGCGCATTATACGCAGATTTGATTCTGTTGGACAGGAAATGAAGCCTGTCCGTTAGTTGGCGGAGACGGAGGGATTCGAACCCTCGATGCAGGTTTAAGCCCGCATGCTCCCTTAGCAGGGGAGTACCTTCAACCTCTCGGCCACGTCTCCGAACCGCCGCGAATTGTATCGGAATGCGCGGCAGAAAGCCACCTCAGGCGGGGGCTTTATCGAGTTCGAAGGCCTGATGCAGGGCGCGCACGGCGAGTTCCAGGTATTTGTCCTCGACCACCACCGAGATTTTGATTTCCGAGGTGGAGATCATCTGCAGGTTGATGTTTTCCTTGGACAGGGTTTCGAACATCTTGCGCGCGATGCCCACGTGCGAGCGCATGCCGACGCCGACGATGGAGACCTTGGCGATCTTGTCGTCGCCGGTGACTTCGCTGGCGCCGATGCTGGCTGCGGTCGCCTTGACGATGTCCATGGCCTTGGCGAAATCGTTGCGGTGCACGGTGAAGGTGAAATCGGTGGTTTTTGCGTGGCCGACGTTCTGCACGATCATGTCGACGTCGATGTTGGCGTCGGCAACCGGGCCGAGTATCTGATAGGCGATGCCGGGATGATCGGGCACGCCGACCACGGTGATTTTGGCTTCGTCACGGTTGAATGCAATGCCGGAGATGATGGCCTGTTCCATTTTGTCGTCTTCCTCGAATGTGATGAGCGTGCCGTCGCCTTCTTCCTGAAAGCTGGACAGCACGCGTAGCTTGACCTTGTATTTGCCGGCGAACTCGACCGAGCGGAGCTGCAGCACCTTGGAGCCGAGGCTGGCCATTTCCAGCATTTCCTCGAAGGTGATGGTCTTCAGGCGCCGGGCTGTAGGCACGATGCGCGGGTCGGTGGTGTAGACGCCGTCGACGTCGGTGTAGATCTGGCATTCGTCGGCCTTGAGTGCCGCTGCCAGCGCGACGCCGGTGGTGTCGGAGCCGCCGCGTCCCAGCGTGGTGATGTTGCCGTCCGCGTCGACGCCCTGGAAGCCTGCCACCACGACGACATGGCCGGCATCCAGATCGCGGCGCATTCTGGTTTCGTCGATGCTGAGGATGCGCGCCTTGGTGAAGGCGCTGTCGGTGAGGATGGGCACCTGGGCGCCGGTGTAGCTGCGCGCCTTTAGGCCCAGGTCCTTGAGCGCCATCGCCAGCAGGGCGATGGTGACCTGCTCGCCGGTGGACACCATGGCGTCCAGCTCGCGCGGGTCGGGGCTGGACTGGATTTCCTTGGCGAGGCCGATCAGGCGGTTGGTTTCGCCCGACATGGCGGACAGCACGACCACGACCTGATGGCCGAGCATCTTGAATTTGGCGACGCGTTCCGCGACCGCGCGGATGCGTTCGACGTTGGCGACCGAGGTGCCGCCGTATTTTTGTACGATGAGTGCCATGATGGTTAGTGTTGAGTTGAGGATGCGATTCTAAAGGATTAGCGGCGAAAATTATCGCGTAAACAGCGCAATCGACTCCACGTGCGCGGTATGCGGGAACATGTTGGCGACGCCTGCCGCTTCCAGCGTGTAGCCCTTGACGTGGCACAGCACCTCGGCGTCGCGCGCAAGCGTGGCGGCGTCGCACGACACGTACACGATGCGCTGCGGGGCGCCGCTGGCGGGCAGCGACTTGACGAGTTCGATGGCGCCGCTGCGGGGCGGGTCGATCAGCAGCTTGTCGATGTGGCCGAGGGCGGCAAATTTTTCCGGCGTCATCTCGAACAGGTTGTCGACCACGAAATGCGCGTTGGGCAGATTGTTATGCAGCGCATTGGCGCGTGCACGGGCAACCAGTTCCGCGCTGCCCTCGATTCCGATCACGTCGGCGCCACTGCTGGCGATGGGCAGCGAGAAGTTGCCGAGTCCACAGAACAGGTCGGCGATGCGCTCGCCCGGCTGCGGCTGCAGCAGGCGCATCGCGCGACTCACCAGCGCGCGGTTGATGGCGACGTTGACCTGGGTGAAGTCGGTGGGGCGGAACGGCATGACGAGGCCGAATTCGGGCAGGCTGTAGCTCAGTTCCGGGGCGATTTGCGGCCAGAACGGGCGCACCGTCTCCGGCCCCTTGGACTGCTCCCAGACCTGGATCCGGTGCTGGTCGGCGAAGCTGCGCACGATGGCCGCATCGTCGTCGGACCAGGGTTCGAGCAGGCGGAACACCAGCACGGTGATGTGTTCGCCGACGGCGATCTCGACCTGCGGGATGCGGGAGGCATTCGACAGCTGCACCATCATCTCGCGCAAGGGCCGGATCAGCGCCGATACGTCGGGCGTGAGGACTTCGCAGCTCGCCATCTCGGTGATGAAGCTGGAGCGCTTTTCGCGAAAACCCACCAGCACGCCGCCTTTCTTGTCGACCAGCCGGGACGACATCCGTGCGCGGGTGCGGTAGCCCCAGCTGGGGCCGTGCAGGGGGCGCAGCACGACATCAGGCGTGACCTTGCCGATGCGGGCGAGGTTTTCTTCCAGCACGCGCTGCTTCGCCGCGACCTGCGCGCTGGCTTCCAGATGCTGCATCGAGCAGCCGCCGCAGTGGCCAAAATACGGGCAGCGCGGCGTGGTGCGCTGGGCGCTGGATTTGAGAATGGCAGTGGCGTGGGCCGAGTTGTATTTGGCGTGTTTGCGATAGACGGCGATTTCCGCGCGTTCGCCGGCCAGCGCACCGTCGACAAAGGTGACC
>JBFHXL010000231.1:0-3573 GCA_041599035.1 Thiobacillus sp.
CGGGGTTGTCGATGCCGCGCAGGATGGCGTCGAGCAGGATGCTGTCTTCCTCGTCCAGCCCCAGTTTGATCGACGGGTCGCGACGGCCGTTGATGACGTAACGCAGCGCACCCACCAGCCGCGGCCAGCCGGCCTGCTCGGCGGCGTCGAGTTGTTTCATCAGGTCGGGCAACTGGCTGCGGTCGCGCAGCGCGTTGACCACGGCGTGGATGAACGCGGCATGAACCAGCAGGACTTGTTCGACGGCGGGAGGAAGGTGAGCCATTTTATGTGAAGGCAGAAAGGTGAAAGGGGATTGTCCGGTCAGGGCAGCGGCTTGGCAAATGCTGGCTGCGTGGGCACGTTTTCGATGTGCCAGTGAGCGCTTGCCCACGCCAGAAGCTCGGGCGGCGCAGCGTCTGCCAGTTCAGCCGGCGGCGGGTGGCCGAGCACGGCGAGCGCCTGCGCCAGCACAGCGCCACAGCCGCGCTGCGGCAAGGCGGGCGCCAGCGTCTGCTTGGACAGTTTCTGCCCGGCGGCATTGGTGATGAGCGGCACATGCGCATAAGCGGGCGTGGGCAGCCCCAGCAAATTTTGCAGATGAATCTGGCGCGGCGTGTTCCACAGCAGGTCGGCCCCGCGCACGATATCGGTGATGCCCTGAAAGGCGTCGTCCACCACCACGGCCAGCTGGTAGGCAAACAGCCCGTCGGCCCGCTTGACGACAAAATCGCCCACTTCGCTCGCCAGGTTCTGCTGCAGGTCGTTGTGGATGCGGTCATGAAAGTAGGTGCTCACATCCGGCACGCGCACCCGCCAGGCGCGGCCGACCTGTCCTGCGGGCAGGCCATTGCGGCAGGTGCCGGGGTAAATGGTCTCGCCTTCATCATTGCGCGGTGCGGCCGCGAGCTGGCTGCGGGTGCAGGCACAGGGAAAGACCGCGCCCTGCGCCTTCAGCGCATCCAGCGCGGCAGCATAGGCGTCGTCGCGCTGTGACTGAACCAGCACGTCGCCGTCCCAATGCAAGCCATGCGCCTCCAGCTGGGCCAGGATCGTGTCTGCCGCACCGGGCTCGCAGCGTGGGCGGTCGAGGTCTTCCATCCGAACGAGCCACTGCCCGCCGACCGCACGGGCGTCGAGCCAGCTCGCCGCAGCAGCAACAAGCGAGCCGAAGTGCAGCGGGCCGGTGGGGGACGGGGCAAAGCGCCCGATATAGGATGGGAAACGCACCCCGCGATTATGCCGCGCCCGGCACAGCACTTACAGATGCGGCGCTTACAGGTCGATGCCGGGCTGCGCCTTGATGCCGGCGCGATAGGCATGTTTTTCGTCAGCGATGATCGACACGGTGTCGGCCAGTTCGATCAGCGCATCCGACGCGGCGCGCCCGGTGACGATGACATGCTGCATCGGTGGGCGCTGTGCCAGCGCATCCAGCACGGCATCGCTGTCGAGATAGCCGTAGCTCAGCAAATACGTCAGCTCATCCAGCACCACCAGTTGATACGCCGGATCGGCCAGCATCCTGCGCGCCACCGCCCAGCCGCGCTCGGCGGTGGCGATGTCCTGTTCGCGGTTTTGCGTGTCCCAGGTGAAGCCGTCGCCAAGCACGTGCCATTCAACGCCGGGCTGCCTGCCCAAAAATGCTTCTTCGCCGGTGTCGGTGCGGCTCTTGATGAACTGGCAGACGCCGACCTTCATGCCGTGGCCGAGCGCGCGCGCCAGGGTGCCGAACGCCGAGGTGCTCTTGCCCTTGCCGTTGCCGGTGATGACAATCAGCAACCCGCGCTCGTCGGTGGCGGCGGCGATGGCCGCATCGATGACGGCTTTTTTGCGCGCCATGCGGGCAGTGTGACGCGCGTCGCGTTGCGGGTCGGCCATGTGTGTCCTCGAACGAAATAATCTGCTTAGCTTAAGTGAAGCCAACTTCATCAGGGTTAATTTTGCATTTCTGTATTGGCGGTTGGCGCATGATTGCAACACCCTGTTTCAACATCGATGATGCTGACGAGCCATGCACTGCGTACAACAGGTGTAAAGTCTAAATATGAAATCCTTTCGCTGCGCCTGCGGCAACCCCCTTTACTTCGAGAATGCCCAATGCCTGGAATGCGGTCGGCCGGTCGGCCTGTTGCCCGACGTGCGGCTACTGACAGGCTTTGATGTCGGCGGCGACAGCAACTGGCGGATTCCCACCGCGGGGGACACACACCGCAAGGCGTATCGGCCCTGTCTGAATTACAGCCAGCATCAGGTCTGCAACTGGCTGGTGCCGGCGGACGACCCCAATCCCTATTGCATCTCCTGCCGGCTGACCCGCGTTATTCCCAATCTGGATCATCCGGACAATCTGCAGCGCTGGTATCGCATCGAGGCGGCCAAGCGACGGCTGCTGTTTACGCTGGACGGTCTCAACCTGCCGATCGTGGGCCGCGATGTGGACCCGCAGCGCGGGCTGGTGTTCGAACTGTTGGAAGGCCCCAGCAGTGCGGACGAATTCACCGATTCGCTGGACTGCAATCCGCCGGTGTATACCGGCCATGCCGGCGGCGTGATCACGATCAACATCGCCGAAGCCGACGACAGCGCCCGCGAGCGCATCCGCGAAAGAATGGGTGAAGCCTATCGCACCATGCTGGGCCACTTCCGCCATGAGTCGGGGCACTATTACTGGGATCGGCTGATCGCCGACAGCCCCTGGCTGGCGGAATTTCGCGAGCTGTTTGGCGATGAACGGGTGGACTATGGCGTGGCGCTGGCCCAGCACCATCAGTGGGGCGCGCCGGCGGACTGGTCGGACCGCTGGATCAGCGCCTATGCCAGCATGCATCCGTGGGAGGACTGGGCCGAAACCTGGGCGCATTACCTGCATATCGTCGACACGCTGGAAACCGCATCCGACATGGGCGTGCGACGCCTTGCCGAACCGGTCAGCCTGGAGCGGAATCCACAACAGGATCTTCCACCGTTTCAATCCATGGTCGAGGAGTGGGACTGGCTCAGCCGTTCGCTCAATGCGCTGAATCGCAGCCTGGGCATGCCGGACGCCTATCCTTTCATTCCATCACGCCAGGTGCTGGAAAAAATTCAGTTCATCGACCGGCTGGTGAAGGCCGGGAAGTAAAGACGCCTACGGCTGGTCTTCCCAGTCGAAGCGCGGCAAGCGCTTGAATGCACGCTGCAGGCCCTCGTTCCAGCTCTTCTGCATGGATTTGATGAACGGCGACTGCATCTTGAACACCCGATGCGTGGGCAACGTCAGGCTGTCGGCCCGGTAGATCGCCAGTTCCAGGGGCGGCCCGACCGAAAGGTTGGCGCGCATGGTCGAATCCAGCGACACCATGGCACAGCGCGCGGCATCCTCCAGCGAAGTGGACGGTGAGATGATGCGGTCCAGAATCGGCTTGCCGTATTTGGTCTCGCCGATCTGCAGGTAGGGCGTTTCCGGTGAGGCGCTGATGTAATTGCCTTCCGGATAGATCAGGAAAATCTCGGGCGCGCGCCCCGCAATCTGCCCCCCCAGGATCATGGTTGCGCTGGTACTGCTGCCGCTCTCGTCCTGAAAGGCGGCCGCATGCTGCAACTGTTCCTTGC
>JBFHXL010000232.1:0-3569 GCA_041599035.1 Thiobacillus sp.
ATACCTGCTTGGCACCGCTTTGCAGGAAGTCTTCGGCCTTGGCGGTGCGGCCGGCAACCGGGGCCTTCAGGATCGAGAAAATGGTGCCGACGGAAATGTTCACGTCGACGTTGCTGGATCCGTCGAGCGGATCGAACACCAGCAGGTATTTGCCGAGCGGGTACTGGTTGGGAATGGCATACACCTCGTCCATCTCTTCCGACGCCATGCCGGCCAGGTGACCGGCCCATTCGTTGGAGCGGATCATGATGTCGTTGGTGATGACGTCGAGCTTTTTCTGCGTCTCGCCCTGCACGTTTTCGGAGTCGAGCGAACCCATCACGCCCAGCAGTGCGCCCTTGTTCACCACATTGGAAATGGCCTTGCAGGCGGTGACGACGTCGTTCAGCAGCGAGGTGAAATCGCCGGTTGCGCCAGCGGTGCGGCGCTGCTCTTCAATAATGAACTGGGTAAGGGTGGTGCCGGTATGCATGGTGAAAGCCCGATAATTATTAGGAAACCCTAATATTATACATGGTCTATTTTTTATAACCTCTCTAGGACAAGGCTGAGGGATGAGCGATGTGGCCTTGCGGGATTCCGCTAATCGGTTCCGACAAGCTGGTCGGAGCGGGTAAAGGTCCAGGTGCGGGTAATCGACAGGATGTCGGCTTTTTTCCGCATGTCGTCCGGAAAGGCGGCATAGGGTGAGGCAAGTTCGACGATCCTGATCGCGGCGGCGTCGAGCACCTTGGAGCCGGACGAACGATCGACGTCGATCGCTTCGACGCGGCCGTCGGCGTAAATCGAGACGGTGAGCCGAAGGCTGCCGTAGATGCCCTGGCGACGTGCGGCTTCCGGATAATTGACGTTGCCGACGCGTTCGACCTTGGCAAT
This sequence comes from Thiobacillus sp., assembly GCA_041599035.1. Taxonomy (GTDB): domain Bacteria; phylum Pseudomonadota; class Gammaproteobacteria; order Burkholderiales; family Thiobacillaceae; genus Thiobacillus. The sequence goes on from JBFHXL010000232.1 coordinate 877, forward strand.
CCAGTCTTCCACATAGCGTGCGAACGCGTATTCCCTGACGTTGGCGCCGATAAATGCGCGTTTGGGACGCTTCTGGTATTCGTCCCACTGCTGTGAAATGCGCGCCTGCATTTGCGCCATTTCACGTGCCTGCAGGTTCAGCTGGCTGGGATCGATCGCAGGCTGGGTCGGCGTCGGGGGCGTGGCAGCGGGCGGGTTTTGCAGCTGGCCGTCGGGCTGCAGCTGGCTCAGCAGGGATCGTGTCTGCTGTTCCAGGTTGGCCACGCGCGCCTGCAAGGCGGCTTCCTCGCTGCCGGCCTGCGATTTGCTGCTGGCGGGCAGCGGGCTCTTCAGCCGCCGGTCTTCGTCGGTGTTGCCGCCGCCTGCCAGATTGACCTGGGCCAGGGCATCGGGGTTGAGCGGCGACTCCGTGCTTTTGGCGTTCACCAGCACCACCTCCATCGGCAGGTTGGCGTCCTCGAACAGGCGCGGGTTGATTTGCACGAACTGGGTCGACAGCACCATGCCGTGCACCGCGGCCGATGCCAGCAAGGCCAGCGCCATGCGCGTGCCTTGCTTGGAGGGTTCGGCCAGAGGAGGGGTGGGGGTGGGCGCCATGCAGATCGAATAGTGAGGGCAGGGCTGATTCTACGGAAGCGCGGCGCTGCTGTCAGGCGGGGTCTCCAGCGTTTCCAGCAATTCAGCATGAAATGTGATGTCGAGCAGATCAATGCTCGAAATCGCCAGCCGTACCTTCGCACCCGGGGCAACGCCGGCGACCGACGGCGCACGCGTCACCATCGGCAGGCTGTCGAAGCGCACCAGATCCTCGCGAATCACGCTGGCGGTCACCTCGCTGATGTTTTCCTGAATCAGCCAGCGCAGCATCCAGTAGCGTTCCAGGCGGCGCTGAAACTCGTTGTAGGCGTCGTAGGCCAGCTCGAATTCGCGCACCACCGAGAACAGCTGCTCGCTGCGCGGCGGATAGGCAGGATCAGTCTGCTGCACCAGCGAAATCAGCTGGCGCTGGTTGATCAGGTCGACATAGCGCCGCAAGGGGGACGACGACCAGGCGTACTGGTCGACGCCGAGGCCGACGTGCGGGTCGGGCGAAGTCGTCATCCGCGTTTTGCCGCCCGATTGCGCACGGTAGATGCCAGGGATGCGGTTTTCGGCGAGCCAGCCGCCCCAGTGCGCGTTGGCAAAAATCATGAACTCCGACACCACCTTGTCGATCGGGCTGCCGCGTTTGCGCGGCACGATGCTGATGCGCTCGCCGTCGACCTTGAAGTTGTAGTCGACGCGGTCCACCGTGTCGGCCTTGCCGCGCCCCGCCTCGAGCACGGCAGCAAAGTCATGCAGCCATTCGAGCTCGCGACGGTAGGGATAGTCGGGCACGTCCGGGTTGCGCAGGGTGTCGGCGTTGAATTCGGCTTCCAGCAATTCGTGGCGCAGGTTGTCGGCGATGTGCACCATTTCGAGTTTTGTTTCGGTACCGAGCACGCGCAGGTCGGACGCCACGTCGACATACAGCGACAGCGCCGGGCAGTCGTGAGTTTCGCCCAGGGTGTAATGGTGGATCAGCGCATCCGGCAGCATGGTGATCTTGTTGCCGGGGAAATACACGGTCGACAGCCGCTCGCGCGCCACGCGGTCGAGCTCCGAACCGGGGGGAATGCCGAGCGCGGGCGCGGCAATGTGGATGCCGACGCGGATGGTGCCGCCGTCCAGCCATTGCACCGATAGCGCATCGTCGATTTCGGTGGTGGCTTCGTCGTCCATTGAAAACGCGCGCACGGTGCTTCTGGGCAGTTCGGGGGGGTCGATCGGTTCATTTACCGGTGCAAAGCCGGTGCCGCGCGGAAAGTGTTCCAGCTGGAAGCTGGCCAGGTGAAACTCGAGCGTGGACGGGATCGCGCCGCAGCGTTCGATCAGGCGTAATTGAGATAGTCCGGTGGCCGCAGCCGCATCTTCCAGCGCCTTGTATTCCAGGGTGTTCTTGTCGGGCGCGATCAGAATGCGCGGGATCAGCGAGGCGTATTCCTCCGGCAGCCGGAACGCTGCCAGTTCTTCCGCCAGTCTGGCCTGCCGCTCGGCCGCCAGCCGCTTCTTTTCCAGCCCGGCCTTGGCCGCGGCCAGGGTGTCGGCAGGGGCGGGACGGTAGCGGCCCTTGCCCTTTTTGTGGAAGTAGATTGGCGAGCCGTGCAGTTTCAGCAGCAGCGCCACGGATTCGGCCGGGCGCGGCGTGTGACCGTAGTATTCCTGGGTCAGTTGTTCAAAGCCGAATTCGTCCGTGCCCGCCGCTTCCCACAAAAAATCGGCGTCGAGATCCGCCGCAAGCGTCTCGGCCTCGGCCATGACTTCGCTTGGCGCGGGCGCGGCAAAGCGCAGCAGCAGGTTGGCCGCCTTGATTTTGCTGCGCTTGCCCGTTGCGCTTTCGACCTGCGCGGTGGCGTCGGTTTCGGACAGGATGGAGCCGGCCTTGAAGTGGCCGTCTTCTTCAAAAATGACGTGCATGGGAAATCAGAAATCCAGAATGGTTTGAAAGTGGCGCTCGAACCCGGCGAAGCCGTGGTCGCCACCGTCTTCGATGATCTGCGTGGCCCCTGCATAGTAGGCCACCGCGTCGCGGTAATCGAGCACTTCGTCGCCGGTTTGCGCCAGCAGCAGATAACGCCCGGGCCGGCTGATGCGTTCGACATCCAGCGCGGCGA
>JBFHXL010000233.1:0-3512 GCA_041599035.1 Thiobacillus sp.
ACGCAGTTGATGCTGGTGTCGGGCGTGGGGCGCTATACCCTGCTGGGCGAGACGCTGGATGACGCGGCGGGCGAAGCGTTCGACAAGACCGCGCAGCTGCTGGGACTGGGCTATCCGGGCGGGCCGGCGCTGTCGAAGCTGGCCGCAACTGGAGATGCCACGCGCTTTAGCTTGCCGCGCCCGATGCTGAATTCAGGTGATTTCGATTTCAGCTTCAGCGGTCTGAAGACGGCGGTGCTGACGCTGGTGCGCAAGGAAGGCCTCGATCAGGCGGCCGATATTGCGGCAGCGTTCCAGGCAGCGGCGGTGGAGGTGCTGGTGCATAAGAGCCTGGCGGCTTGCCGGCACAGTGGCGCAGTCCGATTAGTGGTGGCGGGCGGAGTGGGCGCTAACGCTCACCTGCGGGAACAGCTTACGGCCGCGGCAGGAAAACGGGGTATTGCGGTGTTTTATCCGCGCATGGAGTTCTGCACCGACAACGGCGCGATGATCGCCTATGCCGGGGCACAGCGGCTGGCGCACGCGCAAACGGACCTGACTTTTGCGGTCAAGCCGCGCTGGGAACTGGCGACACTCGAGGCGGTATAAACACGGTAAATCGCGCAGAAGCCTTACTGCTGGAACATGGGGTAGGCATCGCGCAAGGCCTTGATCCATTTCTCGCTGCCGGTGAGCTGAGCAATCTGCTCGGGGAACAACAAAAATCCGATCAGCACCGCCATCAGGCACACCAGAACCAGGGTGCCAAAAATACTGACCGGCCTCAGTACGCCCCAGTAGCGACTGACCAGAAACAGCGTGTCCTTCTTATGCTCCGACATCGACAGCCAGCGCCGCAGCAGCCGGACGGCCAGGTAGGCCGCATAGCCGCCCGCCAGCGAAGCGAACACGATGCGGAAGATGGCGAATACATCGAGGTCGCCGCCGAGATACTGGTGATAGAGCCAGGACACGAAACCGAGTGACAGCGACGCCAGGATGGCGATGGCGACGTTGATGAACAGGCGCCGCCGTTCGCGTGCGAGGTCGCGCTGGCGCTCGATGAAGAAGCTGTCGATTTCGCGCTTGAAGTACTCGACCTTTTCCTGCACCAGGCTGGAGATTTCCGACTTGGCGCTGACGATGCGCGCGTCCATCAGGGTGCCGAGTTTTTCGCCGGCGTAATCGACCAGTTCCCTCACATCGTCCTTGGTGAACTGGCGCTGCGCGTGCAGTTCGTCGGAAATCTTGTCGAGTTTGGTGTCGATTTCCTGGCTGGCGCGCCAGATGACATCCTTCAGTTCGGTGCCGGCATGCAGGACGCCATCTTTCACGACATCCGACAGGCGCTCGCCGGCGCGATCGATCGCTTCGCGCGACACTTCGGCAAGACTGTCTTTTGCGTGGTCGATGGTTTTGTCGAAAAAGGCCATATCGGGTCTGTCGGGTTAGGAACGGGTGCCGATGCGGCCTTCCTGGCCGGACAGGAGCTTGATGAGGTTGCTTTTGTGACGATAGACCAGCAGCAGTGTAATCACCAGTGCGGCCCAGGCCGTGTTGCCCCAGCCCATCAGCAGTCCGGCGTAGAGCGGAGCGAGCACCGCAGTGGTCAGGGCGGCGAGCGAGGAAATGCGGAACATGGCCGCCATGAGCAGCCAGGTGGCGAGGCTTGCCAGGCCGAGCCAGGGGTTTAGACCCAGCAGCACGCCGAATGCGGTGGCCACGCCCTTGCCACCCTTGAAGCCGAAAAACACCGGAAACAGGTGGCCGACGAACACCGCCAGCGCGCACAGCAGAACCACGTCATCAGCCAGGCCGAATTGCGGGGCCAGCGTGCGTGCCAGCACCACGGCGATCCAGCCCTTGAGCGCGTCGCCCAGCAGGGTCAGAACGGCGGCGGCCTTGCGCCCGCTGCGCAGAACGTTGGTTGCGCCGGGGTTGCCCGAGCCGAAGCTGCGCGGATCGGGCAGGCGCATGGCACGGCTGACGATGACGGCAAACGACAGCGAACCGAGCAGATAGGCAACAGCAATAAACAACAGCGTGATCATATGTCAGTAAAATGGCAGGTTTGGTCTGGCCCCATCGGGGGCGCCGCCGTTGATAACTAAAAGCGTGGATAACGACAAGTAATGGACATTTTATTTTTACGGGACTTTCGTCTCGACCTGATTATCGGCATATACGAATGGGAACGCAAAGTGCCGCAACCGGTGCGGCTCGATCTGGAAATCGGCTTGTCCGACAGCAAGGCCGGCGCTACCGATAATGTGGCGGACACCATCGACTACGGCGTGGTGGCCAATCGGGTACAGGAATATCTGCACAATGCGCCGCAGCCGATCACGTTGGTCGAATCGGTGGCCGAACATGTGGCCGCCATCGTGCGGAATGAATTCGGCGCGCCGTGGGTCAAAGTATCGGTCACCAAGTTTGCCATCGTGCCGGGCATCAAGGAACTGGGCATCACCATCGAGCGCGGCGCGCGTCCGTGAGTCAGGGATAACGTGATTCTTGAACAGTTGGCCGCCGCCCAGGTTGCGAGTGTGGCGGTTATTCTGCTCACGGCGTATGTCATCCGCGGCATCACCGGCTTCGGCTCGGGGCTGATTTCGGTGCCCTTGCTGGCGCTGTTTCTGCCGCTGACCTTCGTCGTGCCCCTGATACTGCTGCTGGATTTCACCGCCTCGATCGTGATCGGCGGCTTGACCTTCAAGCGCGTGAAATGGGGCGAGATCGGGGTGCTGATTCCATTCGGCGTGGCAGGCGTGGTGCTGGGAACCAGCCTGTTGATCAATCTGCCGCCCGGCCCCATGCTGATCGCGCTGGCCGGGTTTGTCTTCGTCTTTGCGGTGCGCAACGTGCTCGACATCCACGGTGAAAAACGCATATCACGCGGCTGGGCCGTGCCCGCCGCGCTGACCGGCGGCACGGTGGGGGCGCTGTTTGGCACCGGCGGGCCGCCCTATGTGATTTATCTGAGTCATCGTATACGTGATAAAAGTGATTTGCGGGCGACCTTTTCGGCGCTGTTTTTTACCGAGGGTCTGACGCGCATCATCAGTTTTCTGATTGCTGGATTATTACTGAGCAGTCAGGTGTGGCTGGCCTATATTGTCGCGTTGCCGCTGGTGCTGGGCGCGCTTTATCTCGGCGGCCGCGTGCATGTCGGTCTGACCCAGACGCAGATGACGCGGCTGATTGGCGTGCTGCTGCTGGTGTCGAGCGTGTCATTGTTAGTCAAGGCATTGAGCACATGATCGAACTTGAATCGCTTCATTTCCAGTCTGTTTCGTTTACCGGCATGGCGCCGGGCGCGCGCCTTGTCGTGCTGGGCGCGGTGCACGGCAACGAAACCTGCGGCACCCAGGCGATTCGTCGCGTGATCGGCGAGATTGAAACCGGGCAGTTGGCCCTTCGCGCCGGCAGCGTCACCTTCGTACCCATCACCAATCCGCTGGCTTACGCTCGCCGTCAGCGCATGGGCGATCGCAACCTCAATCGCAACCTGGTGCCGACCGAGGAGCCGGTCG
>JBFHXL010000234.1:0-3497 GCA_041599035.1 Thiobacillus sp.
AAAGTTGAACCACATGCCGCCCAGATGCATGCCGTATGCGGCGACCGGGTCGGCTACCGCCAGTGGCTGATAAACGAACAGCAGCAGCGCATAGAACCCGCTGGCTACCGCCACCAGCAGCCACACCCAGCGTGGGCGCAGGCTGATCGCCGCGATGACGATCGGGACCAGCATCAGCGAGACGAAGGGATTGGTCGCGCCGCCGCTGAAAAAAACCAGCACCGCAAATGCAGTAAGGTCGGCCAGCAGGTGCGCCAGAAACTCCATTTGCGTGGCAGGCATTTCCTGCCGCAGCCGCCATGCGGTGGAGAGCGAAAACAGGGCCATCAGCGTCAGCACCGCTGCCATCGGCAGCAACGGCATCGGGATATGGATGCCCCAGTGCAGCCACGCGATGCCTGCCGCCCAGCCGGCGATCAGCGATACGCGCACCGCCAGCAGGCGTCCCAGCAGGGCGCGGGCGGGCAGGGTGGAGAGCAGGGTGGAAGCGGTCGTGGACGGCATGGCGGCATTGTAATCGGTGCATCGCGGTGTGTCGGAATGTGTCGGGGTGTGACGATATGTCACATTCCGTGGCAGCGGCAAAAAAGCGAAAATCGGGATCCCTTTGTCCGTTTTTTTATTTGGTTTTTATCATGCGCATGCAAAACCCCGCTTTCACGCCCCGCCTGCTGCCCCTGCTGATTGCCGTCAGCCTGTTGCCCACCCCCGCCGTCGCGGAAGACCCCGCCCCCCTGATGACTATTGTGGTGGAAGGCACACCGGAAGTCGTAACGCCGGCCGGTGTGGTGGTTAAAGACCTGCCCTCGCTGCGGGCCACAACCAGCGACACCGCCAGCCTGCTTCGCGATGTTCCGGGGGTGAGCCTGTACGGCGCCGGCGGTGTGTCCAGCCTGCCGTCGATCCATGGCCTGGCGGATGATCGTCTGCGTGTGAAGGTCGATGGCATGGACCTGATTTCGGCGTGCGGCAACCACATGAACCCCGCACTTTCCTACATCGACCCCAGCAACGTGGAGAGCATCCAGGTGTTTTCCGGCCTCGCGCCGGTGAGTTCGGGTGGCGACAGCATCGGTGGCACGATCCTGGTGGATTCGGCCGCGCCGGAGTTCGCGAAGACAGGTGAAGGTGTGTTGAAGAAGGGCGAGGCTGGCGCGTTTTATCGCAGTAATGGCAATGCCTATGGTGGCAACCTGTCGGCAACGATTGCCAGTGAAACCCTGAGCCTGACCTACAGCGGTTCGACGGCGAAGTCCGACAATTACCATGCGGGCAACAATTTCAAGGGGGTCTACGTCGACGCCGATGACGGGCACATCGTCGATGCAGACAAAGTCGGCTCCAGCATGTACAAGTCGACTAACCAGTCGATCGCAATGGCGTTGCGCAATGAAAACCATTTGTTCGAACTGAAGCTGGGCTTGCAGGATATCCCCTACCAGGGCTGGCCCAACCAGCGCATGGACATGACTGGCAATGACAGCGAGCAATACAACCTGCGCTACGCCGGGGACTATGGCTGGGGTAAGCTGGAAGCGCGCGCTTACCATGAGCATACGCGGCATTACATGCAATTCTTCGATGACAAGCTGTATTGGTACGGCAATGGAACAACGATTCCCGATGGGACGGCCTGTACACCGACCGGTGGTAGCGCCGGCTGTGCCGCGGGCATGCCGATGGATACCGAGGGCAATAACAGTGGTGTGGTGGTCAAGGGAACTATTAACTTGTCAGCACGCGATCTGCTTCGGGTGGGCGGTGAGGCCCAGCGTTACCGCCTGGACGACTGGTGGGATCCGTCCGGCAAGGGGATGTGGCCCGAGACTTTCTGGAACATCAACAACGGCGAACGCGACCGCCTGGCGGCATTCGGTGAATGGGAAGCACGATGGACCCTGCAATGGTTGACGCAACTGGGTTTGCGCTATGAAAAGGTCGACATGGATGCCGGCACTGTGCAGGGCTATGCCACCGCCACTTCGATCAACCCATTCCAAACGCAGATCGCCCCGAAATATATGTATGAGGCTGCAGCCTTCAATAACGCCGACCGCTCCAGTACGGATAACAATCTTGACCTGACTGCCCTGGCCCGCTTCACGCCGGACGAGATGCGCACCATCGAGTTCGGTTATGCACGCAAGACCCGCTCTCCCAACCTGTACGAGCGCTATACCTGGTCAACCAATGGCATGTCGATGCGCATGATCAACATGGTCGGTGATGGTAACGGTTATGTCGGCAACATCGATCTGAACCCGGAAGTGGCACACACCGTCAGCGCAACCTTCGACTGGCACGATGCCGCGCAGGAGAAGTGGGGGCTGAAAGTTACGCCTTACTACACCTATATCAATGATTACATCGGCGCCCGGCGTTGCGGACCCAGCGACGTTGCCACGGGGACCACCAGTTCTGCGTGCAGCTCGGCCAATCTCACGGCCACCGATGCATTCGTCTACCTCAAGTTTGTCAACGAGGACGCAAGCCTCTATGGCCTGGATGTGTCCGGCCGCTTCCCGCTGGCTGAGAAAACTTCCTATGGCAGCTTTACCGCAACCGGCATGTTGAATTACGTACGCGGTGAAAATGAAACCACCGGCGACAATCTGTACAACATGATGCCGCTGAACGCCAAACTGGCGGTTGTGCAGCAACTGGGTAAATGGACCAGCACAGCCGAAGTGCAACTGGTCGCAGCAAAAACCGAGGTCTCAGCCGAGCGTAACGAAGTAGAAACCGCTGGCTATGGCCTTTTGAACCTGCGCGGCAGCTATCAATGGAAGCAGGCGCGTCTCGACCTTGGTGTCGAGAACGTCTTCGATCGCGCCTATAACCACCCGCTGGGTGGTGCTTACACCGGAGAGGGCAAGACCATGTCGGGGACCGACGTTCCCTGGGGTGTCACTGTGCCCGGCCTCGGCCGTTCGATTTATACTGCCCTGACGTTCAAGTTCTGATTTTTTTATTCAAGGAGAAACGGATGAAAACCACGTTTGCCGCCGCATTTCTGGCCAGTGCTGTCAGCTTGCCCGCCTGGGCCGCCAACATCAGCGTGACCGATGCCTGGGCCCGCGCCACCATGCCGGGACAATCGGTCAGCGGTGCCTACATGCAGATCCGGTCCGATGCCGATGCACGTTTGTTGAGCGCGTCCAGTTCGGCGGTGCCGCGGGTGGAAGTGCACGAGATGAAAATGGATGACGGCGTGATGCGGATGCGCGAAGTGAAGGCGATCGACCTGCCGAAAGGCAAGACCGTTTCGCTCGAGCCCGGCGGTTTTCACATCATGCTGATGAATCTGAAGAAGCCGATCGCCGCCGGCGACGTGATCCCGCTGACGCTGGTGGTGGAATCGGGCGGCAAGCAACAGACAGTCGAGGTGAAAGCCGAGGCGCGTGCGGCCATGGGAAGCGCTAAGCCCATAGGCGGCGGCATGCCGATGCAGCATAACCATCACTGAGTTGGCGGCTTCCTGCTAACGCGCCCCGGCG
>JBFHXL010000235.1:0-3496 GCA_041599035.1 Thiobacillus sp.
ACGACCAGCGCGGTCAACACCCCCCAGACCATGCCGAACAATCCGGTAATGAGCGCACCCATCTGATAAACCAGAAGCATGGCGATGGCCAAAACGACGAAGCGGCGACGGCTGGTGTCGGACATGTGTAGGCTCCCTTCAATACAAAGCGGCGCTGGACGGTCAGAGCTTCGCGCTGCGCCCGCCGTCCACCGCCAGAATCTGTCCGGTGACGAAGTGCGTGTCCATAGCAAAGAAACGCACCGCCAGCGCGATGTCGTGGGGATCGCCGGCACGTTTGAGCATGGTGTGCGAGACGATGCGCTGGCGCGAGACTTCGTCGAAATTCACGTCGTCTTCCGGCCACAGGATCGGCCCCGGCGCGATACCATTGACGCGCACTTCGGGCGCCAGTTCCCGCGCCATCGATTTGGTGAGTCCCACCAGGCCGGCCTTGGCGATGGAATACACAACATAGCTTTTCATCGGCCGGTCAGCATGAATGTCGGTGATGTTGATGATGCAGCCGCGGCGTTTTTTGAGTTCGGGCGCAGCGGCCTGCGACAGGAACAGCGGCGCCTTGAGGTTGGTTCCCATCAGGTCGATCCAGTCCTTTTCGGCGATGGTGCCGACCGGCGTGGGATAAAAACTCGATGCATTGTTGAGCAACACGTCGAGCCCGCCGAAGGTGGCGACCGTCTTGTGGATCAGGCTGGGCAGGCCGCCGATGTCGTGCAGGTCGGCCTGGATCAGCGCCACCGAATCGGGGCGGACGGCATTCAACTCGTCCTGCAGCGCGCGCGCCTCGGTCGCCGAGCTGCGGTAATGAATCATCAGATTGGCGCCGGCTGCGTGCAGCAGGCGCGCCGAGGCGGCGCCCACGCGTTTTGCGCCGCCGGTAATCAACACCGTTTTGCCATGCATCGGGATTCGCCCTTATATTCCCACAACCTCGCATTATCCATGAAGTCATCCACCCCATGCTGCCTGTCCCCGAACCTGACGCCCTCGCCCACAGCCAACGCGTCGTCAAGCATCTCCACGAACTGATTCGACGTGCCGGCGGCTGGATATCGTTTGCGCACTACATGGAAGCCGTGCTCTATGCGCCCGGCCTCGGCTACTACGCGGCGGGTACGACAAAACTAGGTGCGGCGGGCGACTTTGTCACCGCGCCGGAAATGACGCCGCTGTTCGGCCGCACGCTGGCCCACGCGATTGCCCCGACCCTGCAGGAAACCGGCGGCGAGGTGCTGGAACTGGGCGCCGGCAGCGGGCGGCTGGCGGTGGATGTGCTGGGCGAACTGGAGCGGATCGGCGCCCTGCCCGCCCGCTACGCCATCCTCGAAGTGAGCGCTGACCTGCGCGCGCGCCAACAGGAAACCGTCTCGCGTGAACGGCCGCATCTCGCAGACCGGGTGCACTGGCTGGATGCGCTGCCGGCCCGTTTCAGCGGCGTCATTCTCGGCAACGAGGTGCTCGACGCCTTGCCGGTGGAACGGGTGCACTGGACCGAATCCGGGCCGCAGGTTTGCGGCGTGAGCCTGCAAGGCGAGGCTTTCGCCTGGCAGGACCGCCCGATCGCCGACTCCCTGCTGCGCGCCCGCGCCGAAGCCCTGGATCTGGCGCCGGGCTACCTCTCCGAGATCAACCTGGCGGCCGAAGGGCTGATCGCCACGCTCGCGCAATGCCTCGATCGCGGCCTGATCCTGATGATCGACTACGGCTTCGGCGAGCGTGAGTACTACCATCCGCAACGCCACATGGGCACGCTGCGCGCGCATGTCCGCCACCACGCGCTCGACGATCCGTTCTATCTGCCGGGGCTGTGCGACCTCACCGCACATGTCGATTTCAGTGCGGTGGCGCGGGCGGGGTCGGCTGCGGGGCTGGATCTGGCGGGCTATACCAGCCAGGCGAATTTCCTGCTCAATGCCGGCCTGACCGAATTGCTGCTGCAGATTTCGCCGGCCGACGCGGCGGCCTATCTGCCGCAGGCCAACGCCGTGCAGCGGCTGGTGTCGCCCGCCGAGATGGGCGACCTGTTCAAGGCCCTGGCGTTTTCCAAAGGAGATATCTCAGCGCCGGCTGCGTTTGCGCGCGGCGACCGCAGCCACGCCCTTTAGGGCTTATACCAGCGGCAGCTGCGCGTTCTCGTCAGGCGGCAGGCGGGTCACCCGCACCGCAAGCAGGCGGCGACTGTCGGCGCGCAACACGCTGAAGTTGAAGCCGTCAAACTTGACCGATTCGCCGCGCTTGGGCAGATGGCCGAAACGCGACACGACCAGGCCGCCGACGGTATCGAATTCCTCGTCAGGAAATTTCGCGCCCAGCACCGCGTTGAAGTCATCGATCTCGGTGCTGGCCTTGACGCGAAACACGCCGTCATGCTCGTGGATGATGTTGTCTTCGGTTTCGTCGAAGTCGTATTCGTCCTCGATGTCGCCGACGATCTGCTCGAGCACGTCCTCGATCGTCACCAGCCCGGCCACGCCGCCGTATTCGTTGACGACGATGGCGATGTGGTTGCGATTGGAGCGGAACTCCTTCAGCAGCACATTGAGGCGCTTGGATTCGGGAATGAACACGGCGGGGCGCAGCATGCCGCGAATATCGGCATCGGACTCGGCGTAATGCCGCAGCAGATCCTTGGCCAGCAGAATGCCGATGATGTCGTCGCGGTCCTTGTCGATGACCGGAAAGCGCGAGTGCGCGGTTTCGATGACATGAGGGATGAACACTTCGGGCGCATCGTTGATGTCGACCACGTCCATCTGCGCACGCGGGATCATGATCTCGCCGACACGCATTTCGGACACCTGCAGCACGCCTTCGATCATCGCCAGCGCGTCGGCATCCATCAAGCTGTTTTCATAGGCACCGTGCAGCAATTCGATCAATTGCTCACGGTCTTCGGGTTCGCGCATCAGCCAGTGGGAGATGCGCTCGAGCAAGCTCGGTTTACTGTCAGACTCCATTTTGTATCAGGACGTATAGGGATTGGGGATACGGAAGCGCCTCAGTATAGCGGTTTCGCGTGTTTCCATGATGTCGGCGTCCGCCGGCACGATGTGATCGTAGCCCTGCAGATGCAGCACGCCATGGATGGTCATGTGGGCGTAATGGTCCTTCAGCGGCTTGCCCTGTTCGCGCGCCTCGCGCACGACCACCGGCGCACAGATCACCACATCGCCACCAAGCACGCCAGGTGCGACCTCGCCGTATTCGAAGGTCAGCACGTTGGGTATATAGGTTTTGCGGCGGTAATCATTGTTGAGCGCCTGGGCTTCTTCGGCATCGACGATGCGAACCGTGATCTCTGCGTTGTTTTCCAGTGCGGCAGCCACCCAGCGGCGGACCTGTGCACGGCTCGGCAGGTTGCCCGCCTCGCTGGCAATCTGCACCGCCAGGCGTAACTCGGGGTCAGGACTTGCCATGCGTGTCCGTTGCCGCGCGGCGCGCGGCATAGGCATCGACGATGCGGCCGACCAACGGATGGCGCACCACGTCTTCCGAC
>JBFHXL010000236.1:0-3492 GCA_041599035.1 Thiobacillus sp.
CAGCCAGATGGGCGTGCCGATCAAGGGCGGCTTCAAGCGCTTTGTCGTGCAGATGGCTTTCGATCCGGCCAGGCCCGAGGCCGGCCGCGCGCAGATCGACATCGATCTCGCCAGCATCGACGCCGGCTCGTCCGAGGCCGACGAGGAGTCCGCCGGCCGCCTGTGGTTCAACCGCAGCGCGTACCCGCGCGCGAAGTTCGTCTCCAGCCGGATCCGTGCGCTGGGCGGCAACCGCTACGAGATGCGCGGCACGCTCACGCTCAAGGGCCGCAGCCGCGAAATGATCGTGCCGGTGAGCTTCAAACCCGGCAAAGCCGCCGCCACCTTTGACGGTGCCTTCATCCTCAAGCGCCTGGACTTTGGTATCGGTGAAGGCATGTGGGCCGATGTCGACACGGTCGCCAACGAAGTCCGGGTCACCTTCCGAATTGCCGCCAGCGGCACATAACCCGTTGTTCATTCATCTTCAGGAGTTCACATGAAACGTCTTGCCACGCTGTCCGCCCTGCTTGTTTTTGCCGCTTCCGCCCAGGCCGAGCCTGTCGCCTTCAAGATCGACAACAGCCATACCTATCCGCATTTCACCTACAGCCACTTCGGATTTTCCAAGCAGACCCACAAGTTCGACAAAACCAGCGGCAAGGTGGTGATCGACCGCGCGGCCCGGACCGGCTCGGCTGACGTCAGCATCGACGTTGCATCGGTCAATACCGGATTTGCCCTGTTCAACGAGCATATCCAGGCAGCGGACTACTTCGATACCGCCAAGTATCCGACGATCACCTTCAAGTCCGACACGATGGCGTTCAAGGACGACCAGCCCGTGAGCCTGACGGGCGACCTCACCATCAAGGGCGTGACCAAGCCGGTGACGCTCGCCATTACCCACTTCAAGTGCATGCCGCACCCGATGCTGAAGGTGGAAGCCTGCGGTGCCAACGCGACGACCGAGGTCAAGCGCTCGGACTTCAACATGGGCAAGAACGTGCCCTACGTCAGCGACGAGGTCACGCTGACGCTGGCGATCGAGGCGGTCAGGGTGCCGCCGGCCGCGCAATAGGCTTGAGCCTGGCAGGACATCCTGCCAGGGCGTGCGCGCCGTGCTGTTCTCTGTATCGGGACCAACGGCGCTGCAGAGAGATATTTTTGCAACAAGCATGCCGGATTGCCGAAAGTTCGGCAGTTCGACACCGCCTGTTGGATTTCCGTCAGCGAAAGAGGGGTCATGCCAGCGTGGAATCTGATGAAACGCGGCATAGCATTGATTTATAAGGAGTTTATAGAGGCCCGTTTCGGCCGGGACGGGTGGCATAGCGGTTGCAAGTGATTGAGCACAGCCCATCAGGGCACGCAGCACTCAGGATCAGCCTGGCCCGGTAGTCGCCAGCGAACCATGACAGGGTGCTCACTCACATAAGGAGCACCGCATGAAACGACTGGCCTGGTTGACCCTGCTTGTTGCATTTTCTGCTTTTGCGCATGCCGCCCCCGAAATCTACGTCATCGACAACAGCCAGACTTCTTCGCAGTTCAGCTTCATCTACCTGGGTGGCTCGAGCCAGACCCACAAATTCGACAAGGTCAGCGGCAAGGTGGTGTTCGACCCCGTTTCCAGAACCGGCACGGCCGAAGTGGACATCGATGCCAGCTCGGTGAATACGGGCTACCGGATACTGAACAGCCAGTTGCAAAGCACCGCATTCTTCGACACTGCCAATCACCCGACCATCACCTTCAAATCAGGCAAGGCGGTACTGGATGGCGAAGAAACCAGCATGGCCGGCGAACTGACGATCAAGGGTGTGACCCTGCCGGTGACACTGGCCATCAGCGGCTTTCAGTGTGAGCAGGACGCCACTTACAAAGTGGAATCATGCGGCGCCCAGGCGACGGTGACGGTCAGGCGCTCGGATTTCAACATGGGCAAATTCGCCTTCCTCGCCAGCAATGAGATCACGCTCAACATGGCGATCAAGGCGGTCAAGATGTCGTCCCGCATTCAATTGGCGAGCCGGGATATCGGCAAGTAAGTAAAATGGCGTTTTGCTGTCCGGAACGCCGCCCGTGGACCCCCATCAACTTGAACTGCTCGCGCCTGCGCGCGATGCCGATATCGGCATCGAAGCCGTCAACCACGGCGCCGATGCGGTGTATATCGGCGGCCCGTCGTTCGGCGCGCGCGCGGCGGCATCCAATGATGTAGCCGAGATTGCGCGACTGGCGGCGCATGCGCACCGCTTCAATGCGCGGGTGTTCGTCACCCTCAATACCATCCTGCGCGACGACGAACTGGAGCCGGCGCGGCGGCAGATCTGGCAGCTCTACGACGCCGGCGTCGATGCGCTGATCATCCAGGACATGGGCCTGCTGGAACTCGAGCTGCCGCCGATCCAGCTGCACGCCAGCACCCAGACCGATATCCGCACCCCGGAAAAGGCCCGCTTCCTGCAGGATGTGGGGCTCTCGCAGATCGTGCTGGCGCGCGAACTCGACCTCGAGCAGATCGCCGCCATCCGCGCCGCCATGCGGCCCGAGACCACGCTGGAATTCTTTGTCCACGGTGCGCTGTGCGTGGCCTACAGCGGCCAGTGCTACATCAGCCATGCGCACACCGGGCGCAGCGCCAACCGCGGCGACTGCTCGCAGGCATGCCGCCTGCCGTATCAGGTGACCGACATGGAGGGCAGGGTGGTCGCGCACGACAAGCACGTGCTGTCGATGAAGGACAATAACCAGAGTGATAACCTCGAAGCCCTGATCGACGCCGGCATCCGCAGCTTCAAGATCGAAGGCCGCTACAAGGACATGGGCTATGTGAAGAACATCACCGCCCATTACCGCACGCTGCTGGACGGCATCATCGAGCGTCGACCCGAATTCGCGCGCGCGTCTGCGGGACGGACCACGTTCAGCTTCACGCCCGACCCCAACCAGAACTTCAACCGCGAGTTCACCGATTATTTTGTCGGCGGGCGCAAGGCGGATATCGGCGCGTTCGACACGCCGAAAAATCCCGGCCTGGCGATCGGCCATGTCAGCAAGGTCGGCGACAAGTGGGTCGAGTTGCAGACAGACGATCAGGCCACCGTGCTGAACAACGGCGATGGCCTGTGCTACTACACACTGCAGAAGGACCTGGCGGGCCTCGCCATCAACCGTGCCGAGAAGGTGGGCGAGGGCACCTGGCGCGTGTTTCCGAAAGATCCGCTGTCGAGCTTCAAGGACCTGCGCGCGGGCACGGCGGTCAGCCGCAATCGCGACATGAACTGGACGCGCCTGCTCGACAAGGCATCCAGCGAGCGCCGCATAGGCGTATGGCTGCGGCTGGAAGAAACGGCCGCTGGATTTGCGTTGACGCTGACCGACGAAGACGGCCATGCGGCCACGGCGACGGCGGCCCATGCCAAAGAGGCCGCCAAGGATGCGGCCAGGGTCGAGTCCAGCCTGCGCGAGCATCTCGGCAAGCTCGGCACCACGCCGTTTGCCGCGATG
>JBFHXL010000237.1:0-3477 GCA_041599035.1 Thiobacillus sp.
AGCCCCAGCGAGATATGCGGCAGCACGCGGCGCTCGTCTGCCTCGAAATACATCTCCACGTTCTCCGCCACGCCGGCCACGGTACCGGTTTCGCCAATCCGTCGCTTGAACACCTTGGACACGGCAAAGCGCGAGATTTCACCCGTATGGACGCGCAGCGCCGGGTCGGTGACAGGCGGCTCCAGTTCGCAGTGAATTTCGATGGGATAGGCGGCAAGCGTGTCCTGCGGGTCCGGCAGAATGAGCCGGGCGGTGGCGGCATAGACGCCCGTCCGACGGTGCCGCACCAGATAATGGTCGGAGCGGGGGTCGAACTCGTCTTCTTCCCAGCAGATCTGGCCGCGCCCCGCTATGTCGATGCAAATGCAATCATCTTCGGTCTCAAACCCGGTTTCCAGCACATAGACCTGATAGCGCAGCAGGTAGACCTGCTGGCGCAACGCGTCGGTATTCGCGTGAACCAGTTCGAAGTATTCGTTGAAGGCAGAAACCAGATCGAATGACACGGCCACCCCTTAATTTTGTATTGGCGCCGGAAGCGCATCGCCCCCATGGTGCCATGGCCCCGAAGTCAACCGGAGGCAGGACGCTTTCGATCCGCCCGATCGGTCAAAACCCGGAAATCGACGTTAACTCTACAAACCAAGCATGCGTTTGGCAATCGCGATGGCCAGCCGGTTGAGCGGATGCCGGTTGCCGCCGGGGCGCCAGGTATGGGCCATCTTGTTGCGATAGGCGTCGAACTGGATGCCGTGCGGGGCGGCCAGCACCCGGCCGCGCGCCAGGAGGATCTTGAGCGCTTCCGTGCCCGCAATTCCGGCGCACAAGGAACACGCCATCACCGTGGAAGGGCCGCGCCGTTCCGCCAGATTGACCCTGGTACGGTCGGCCAGGTAGTGCCGATGCAGGGCGCCGGGCGCCAGCCCCACCAAGAAACGCACGGCCTTTTCCAGTTCCGGACGCCCGGCCAACTGGAAATAATCCTCAAAAGACAGGCCCCCAGGCAGAAAATTGAGCAGCGCGGCGCTCATGCCCAAAGGGGCCACGGTAATCGCCGGCACCCCTTGTTTGGCGCAATGCCGGAACACGTTTTCCCGCGCCTCGAAAGCGAAAAAATCCAGGCCGTCCACGTAGAGATCCACGCCCTGAAAAAACCGGGCCATGTTCCCGCTGCTCACCCCATGGGGGAAAACCTGGATATCGCATTCCGGATTGATGTCGCGGGCCATTTCGGCCAGAACGTCAACCTTGGGCCGCTCCAGCGTGGACAGGCCGGCGCCGGCCTGTCGGTTGAAATTGGCGAGTTCGAAGGTGTCGAGGTCGGCGATGTTGAATTTTTCGACCCCAAGCCGGGCAAGGGTCAACAGGTGAAAACCGCCCACCCCACCCATGCCGGCAATGGCAACCCGCTTGTGGCGCAGGCTTTGCTGCTCGTCAGCGGTGAGCCACCCGATATTCCGCGAAAAGGCTGTTTCGTAATCGAACATCAATGCGGTCGCGGGCGCTATTCCCCGTGGATCAAGCGATTGGTGATGCCGATTTCGTCGCCCTTGTTGAAGAAATAGGGATAAAGGGAACGTCCGCCCCCTGCGTAATCGGTGTTGCCGCCCAGCGTCGCAATCTGCTGATCGACGTATTCGAGTTCCAGTCGCAGCAGGACGGCCGGGGCGTTGACCCGCTCGCACAGCCGTTCCGCGCCGAAATTCTTGAAGCCCAGCATGCGCTTGTAGAAGGCGACATGCCTGGGGTTCACCTCGATCACCACGTCGGTATAGCCCTGCATGACCCGGCCGTAAATGTAGGCGATATGGAACAGCGAGGCCAAAACACGCTTCGAGCTCCGGGTCTGGTCGATGGCCAGCTTGGTCAATTCGCAGACCTTTCGCCCCGACGTCCGCAGGCTATCTATTTCGGATTTGTACAACTCTTCGGCCAGCAAGGGGTGGGTTTTGTCCATCCCCAGGGTCAGCGTTCCAATGACCTTGTCTTCCTGAAACGCCATCAGCGTGATGCGATCCGGATCTTTCTGGAGATTGCCGGCCTCGTAGCCGCGGCTGGCGTATTTGCGCTGCACCAGCATGCTGGCGGAATTCACCCGTTCGTTGGAATGCGCCAGCCGAATCTTGAAAACATGCTGTTCGACCGTTTCGTCCTGCTGACTCTCGACGACCGCGGGCTCCGCCACGGCGAGATCCTTGAGCTGATAGGGGGAGATGGCGACAATGGTCTTGTCCCACTCGTCCGGCTCCTGAACACGCCGCTTGAAACCAGAAAACATCTTTGAAATATCAGCGGGCATTTTTGGGGCCGAAAGGATTCCTTGCTGTCGAGTCATGCTGCACATCCGTTTGCCGTCTATACAGGTCTTTTCGGCAACAACAGGCGTAACTTGACTCACATGTCTCTACGTCATGTCTTCAGATAGCGTGCGGCATCGCGCGCAAAATAGGTCAGCACGCCATCCGCGCCCGCCCGCTTGAAGGCCAGCAACGCCTCCAGCACGCACGCACGCTCATCGATCCAGCCGTTCTGCGCCGCGGCTTTCAGCATGGCGTACTCGCCGCTCACCTGGTACGCATAGGTCGGCGCGCCAAACGCGTCCTTGACGCGCCGGATCACATCCAGATACGGCATCCCCGGCTTGATCATGACCATGTCGGCGCCTTCCTGCAGATCCATGCCAACCTCCCACAAGGCTTCGTCGCTGTTGGCCGGATCCATCTGGTAGGTCGATTTGTTGCCTTTTCCCAGATTGGCGGCCGACCCCACCGCGTCGCGGAACGGGCCGTAAAAGCTCGAAGCATATTTAGCAGCATAGGCCAGAATCCGGGTATGGATATGGCCGGCGCCCTCAAGCGCCCCACGCAGGGCGGCGACGCGGCCATCCATCATGTCGGACGGGGCGACGACATCCGCGCCCGCCTGGGCGTGAACGACCGCCTGCTGCGCCAGCACGGCCACGGTCTCGTCGTTCATGACATAACCGCTGTCGTCGATCAGACCGTCCTGGCCGTGGCTGGTATAGGGGTCGAGCGCAATGTCGGTGATGATGCCGAGTTCGGGAAAGCGGCTTTTCAGCGCAGCCACGGTGCGCGGCACCAGACCGTCCGGGTTGAGCGCCTCTTCCGCGCCCAGGGTTTTCAGCCCCGCCTCGATGACCGGAAACAGCGCCAGCGCGGGGATACCCAACTGCATGCATTCTTCCGCCACCGGCAGTAACAGGTCGACGGACAGGCGCTCGACCCCGGGCATTGACGCCACCGACTCACGCTTGTTCTGCCCGTCCAGAACAAACACCGGATAAATAAGGTCATTGGCCGTGAGTGTGTGCTCACACATCAGACGGCGTGAAAAATCATCGCGGCGCATACGGCGCATGCGGCTGGCAGGAAATTGGCCAAATGGCAGGTTCACAAACATCTCCCAAAAATTTTCACATGGTGTGGAACTATTCCAAAACGAAGGTACTCCATCTAG
>JBFHXL010000238.1:0-3443 GCA_041599035.1 Thiobacillus sp.
AAGGCCCCAGTGGACTATTTGGTCGGGCTGTCAAAATAATGAGCAAGTAACATCTGTTACGCCGGCGTAAATAGTGAAGGCGTAAACGGCGAAGCGGGGGAGATGCAGATCTCCCCCGCTTTTTTTTATGCGCGACGCCAGCGGCCGGGCCTCAGTGGCGGTGATGCACGTTGCGGTTCATCGACTGGATCAGTTCGGGGGTGATCTGCGTGTAGGTCAGCACCTTGCCCTGTTGGCTGGCGGCAAAAGCATCCGCCGCTAAACGCGTCGAAAAGGCAGGCAGGTCGGCAGTACGCATCGGGCCCAGGGATGTGGAGCCCTGGACAAAGAAGGCATTGCCGACCTCGATCCATTGCCCGGTCTGAAAGTCGGTGACATAGCTGGCGGCAATGTCTTTCAGCGCGTAGCGTTTGTTGAAGCGATCGACCCGTTGCAGGAAGACGATCAGGTCAACCGGCGAATCGAAGTAGTGGGATGCGCCATCCTTGAAGACGGCTTGTGCGGCCCAGCGCGGAAAGCGTGCCGGGTACATGCCGCACACCGGGCAGCGCGCGTCAGCCGGGATCGATTTCGGTGCGAGCATGTCCAGCCCTGATGTCGCATCGTAGGGGGTGGCGGGGGCAACGATGCAAAGCTCGTTGGTGACCTGATCGGGGTTGCGCACCTCCTGCTTGTCGGGGGCGCGCATCAGGTAGGCGGGAATGGCAAGCGTGGACACGATGCCCACCAGCAATAACAGTTTCACTGGCAGGCGCATCAGGCGACGTCCCGGGCTCCGAGCATGGGATCGTCGATCAGGGCACGGATCAGACTGAGCATATTGTCTGTCGGGGGCGACTCGGGGCGCGTGATCGGATCCGCCATGACGTTGCCGCCGGCATCATGAAAGTGGTTGGGGAAGGTCGCCAGATCACGGTGCAGGGGCGCGGTGTCGATTCCGGATTCGGCATCGCCATAGGCCCAGCGCAGCGAGTAGGCGTCGGCAGCAGCATAACGCACGGTCAGCGTCACGCCATTTTTCAGGCGGATGATCATGGCGTCCTGCTTCTGTTCGACCGGGGAATCGAGATGCGCTTCAAAGGCAGCATCAACCGCCGAACCGAGTTCAAGGTGCAGACTCATTTCCGGCTGGCCTCCTTCAGTCGTTCGCTGACCACTGCGCGAACCGTTTCACGGGTGTCGTCAAGTATCCGGGCAGCCAGGTAATGTTCATAGGCTGGATGCTCGGCCAGCGTCCCGTCCTCGATTTTCAGCAGCAGTTCAGCATTGTCTTCTGCGCCGTGAAATCTGAGAATGGTGTTGTAGCTGTCACGCAGTTCATAAATTAATTTCGACAACAGTTCGATTTCCGTTGCCGTGTCGTAATCAAGATCTTCAAAAAAACCTGTCATGATGCTTACATGCTTTTGTCGTGAAGGGCGCCACCATCGAGCACGACCATGTCGGGCGTGACGTCGGTGAAACGATAGAGCTTGCCGCCATACTCGGCGGCAAATTTTACGGCATCCTGTTCCTGTGAAAAGCTGGCGATCGTCGGTCCCATCGAACCGTGCCGTTTGCTGCCATATACGTAGTAGGCCGTCTTGGCGTCGATCCAGTGATCGCGCGGTTCGTCCCAATCGGCGCGCCCCATGTCCTGCACGAACAGTCCGGTCACGGCCCTGATCTGTTCCGGGTTGAGGTAGGTGTGGAACATTTCCACGGTATCGCAGAAGTAATCCGGCTCAGCCTGGCCGGCATAATGAATCTGGGCCTTGGGGCCGGGATAGTCGGCAAGCAGCATGCCGTCGAGGCTGCAGGACGTGCCCTGGCTGATCGACAACGGGGTCACGCTCGTCGCGGTATCGGACTGGCCGCAGCCTGCGAGCGCAGCTACAGTCACGGCGGCAAGAATAAGTACAGATCGTGCAAGTTTCATTGGCGGAATCTCCAGGTGGCAATACCCAACGGCGCGGCAATCCAGGCGAACATCACCAGGCCCAGCAGCCAGGGGTTGGCCAATGCGGGGGGGAAAACGGTCGTCAGTCCGTACAGGGTGCGAACGTCGTCGAGGGAAAAGATATTCAGGATGCGGAACACGTCCGCCGGGTTCGCCAGCAGCAGATAAGGGAAGATCTCGCCGCCCCACTGGCCGCCGGTGGCGACCAGTGCGCCGAGCAGCAGCAGGTCGAACACCAGCACGAAAAAGAACCACATGGCGATGGCGAGCCCCGATGCACGGGTACGGTCGCTGGCAAATACCGAGAGCATGACTGCCAGGCTCAGAAAGGCACAGCCCAGCAGCACCGAACTGAGCATGAAGCCGAAGTAATGGAACAGGGCGTTGATGTCGAGTTGCGACGACAGCACGATCGCCACCAGACCAAACCCGGCGACGGTGGAAAAAGTCAGCGCACCGGCGAGCCCGAAATATTTACCGAGCAGGAGTTCCAGTCGCGTGATCGGCATCGACAGCAGCAGGTCGAGCGAGCCGCGTTCGCGTTCGCCGACGATGGCATCAAAGCCCAGAATCAGTGCAATCAGCGGGATCAGGTAGATGACCAGGCTGACCAGGCTGGCGATGGTGACGTCGATGGAATGAAAACCGACGGCGCCCTGTTGCGCGGCACCAAAGTAGGCGATGACCAGGGCAAAGGCGGTAAACACCAGGGCTACGGCCAGCACCCAGCGATTGCGGATGCGGTCCCAGAATTCCTTGCCGGCGATGGTGGCGATTTGTGAGATTTCCATGTTCGCCTCTTAATCCGAAAAGCCGAAGAATACGTCTTCGAGCGAGGGTTCACGTACTGTCAGGTCGCGCACCCGGCCATCCAGCGTGGCGAGTGCTTCGATCACCGCCATTTTGACTTCGCGCCGGCACTGCACCGCCACATGATCGTCGTGTGCTTCGATCGCGCCGACCGGCAGGTGGCCGAGCGCGGTGCGCACTGCGTCGAAATCCTCGCGTGCGACACGCACGGTGAACCACAGCGGCAGGTCCATCTGCTCGCGCAGGGCCTGCACCGTGCCGCAGGCCTGTATCTTGCCGGCGGTCATGATGGCCAGACGATCCACCCGCTCCTGGATTTCGGCGAGGATGTGGGAGGTGATCACCATTGTCACGCCTTCGCTCCGCAACTGGCGGAGGATGGCGTAGAAGCTGCGGATGGCTTCCGGATCGAGGCCGGTGGTGGGCTCGTCGAGGAACAGGATGCGCGGTTTGCCGAGCAGCGCCTGGGCGAAGCCGAGACGCTGGCGCATGCCCTTGGAGTATTCGCGTACCCGCCGTTTTGCCGCATGCGCCAGGCCGACGCGCTCGAGTGCCGGGGCACATTCTGCCGGCGACGCGCCTTTCAGGCGCGAGAAAAAGTGCAGCGTCTCGAGGCCGGTCAGGTTGTCGTAGAGCACGACATTTTCCGGCAGGTAGCCGATCGTGCGCCGCACGGCGCGGAAATTTCCGCCGC
>JBFHXL010000239.1:0-3434 GCA_041599035.1 Thiobacillus sp.
AGCGCATCGCAGATGGCGTGCAGCAGGACGTCGGCGTCGGAATGGCCGGCCAGCCCCAGTTCATGCGGAATCTCGACGCCGCCGATGATGAGCCTGCGGTTGGCGGCGAAGGCATGCACGTCGAAGCCGTGGCCGATGCGGATGTCATTCATGCAGCTTCCCCAGAATCAGGCCCGCCAGTTCCATATCCTGCGGATAGGTGACCTTGAGGTTGCGGCTGTCGGATTCGACCAGTTTGGGCTGCAGGCCGAGCTGCTCGATGGCCGAGGCTTCGTCGGTCATGTCGCTGCCGGCGGCGCGCAGGGCTTCGACCAGCGTGCCGTGGCGAAACATCTGCGGGGTCTGCGCCTGCCACAGGCCGGCGCGCGGCACCGTGGCTTCGGCCCGCGGGCCGGATGAAGCATCGGGCGCGGCACGCTTCAGGGTGTCGGCCACCGGCACCGCCAGCAGACCGCCGACCGGGTCGTCGGCCACCTGATCCAGCAGCTTGCCCAGCATCTCGTCCGGCAGGCAGGGCCGTGCGGCATCGTGCACCAGCACCCAGTCATCGGCGGCACAGCTTGCGGACATGGCTTCGAGGCCATTCAATACCGTTTCGGCACGGGTGGCGCCGCCGCAGCGCAGCACCTCGATGCGATCTTCCCAGCCCTGCCATTCGTAGTTGTTCCAGCGCTTGTCGCTGGGCGAGAGCACGATAAACAGCTTGGCGATGCGCGGCTCGCGCGCCAGCACCATCATCGCGTGCGCAATCATCGGCACCGCGTTGAGCGGCTGATACTGCTTTTCCATTTTTCCGCCCATGCGCGAGCCGCTGCCGGCGGCGGGGATCAATGCATAAAACCTCATGCGTCGCCTCCGGGCGCCAATACATCGCGGTTGCCGTTCGACTGCATCGACGACACCAGGCCGGCACGCTCCATGTCCTCGATCATGCGGGCGGCGCGGTTGTAGCCGATGCGCAGCTGGCGCTGCACCGACGAAATCGACGCCCGGCGCGATTTCAGCACATAGGCCACCGCCTGGTCGTAGAGCGGGTCGGACTCGGCCGCCCCCTCGCCAAATTCAGCCCCCTCGCCGCCCGCCTCCGGCGCATCGAGCATGCCATCGATGTATTCGGGTTCGCCCAGCGATTTCAGGTAATCGACCACGCGATGGACTTCGTTGTCCGACACGAAGGCGCCGTGCACGCGCTGCGGCAGACCGGTTCCGGGCGGCAGGTAGAGCATGTCGCCCTGCCCCAGCAAGGCTTCGGCACCCATCTGGTCGAGAATGGTGCGCGAGTCGATCTTGGACGACACCTGGAACGCGATGCGGGTCGGAATGTTGGCCTTGATCAGGCCGGTGATGACGTCGACCGACGGCCGCTGCGTCGCCAGGATCAGGTGAATGCCGGCCGCGCGGGCCTTCTGCGCCAGCCGCGCGATCAGTTCCTCGACCTTCTTGCCGACCACCATCATCAAATCGGCGAGTTCGTCGATCATCACCACGATCATCGGCAGGGTTTCGAGCGGCTCGGGATCGTCCGGCGTCAGGCTGAACGGGTGGGTCAGCGGCGTGCCGGCCTTCTTGGCGTCGCGCACCTTCTGGTTGTAGCCGGCGAGGTTGCGTACCCCCACCGCCGACAGCAGCTTGTAGCGCCGTTCCATCTCGCCCACGCACCAGTTGAGCGCGCTGGCGGCCTGCTTCATGTCGGTGACCACCGGCGCCAAGAGATGCGGAATGCCTTCGTAGATCGACAGTTCCAGCATCTTGGGGTCGACCATGATCATGCGCACCGCGCTGGGATCGGACTTGTACACCAGCGACAGGATCATGGCGTTGACGCCGACCGACTTGCCGGAGCCGGTGGTGCCGGCGACCAGCAGATGCGGCATCTTGCCCAGATCGGCCACCACCGGGTTGCCGGCGATGTCCTTGCCGAGGGTGACCGTCAGCGGGCTGGCACTGTCGTGGTAGGCCTTGGAGCCGAGAATCTCGGACAGACGCACGATCTGGCGCTTGGGGTTGGGGATTTCCAGGCCCATGGTGTGCTTGCCGGGAATCGCCTCGACCACGCGGATGCTGATGACCGACAGCGTGCGCGCCAGGTCCTTCGCCAGGTTGACGATCTGGCTGCCTTTCACCCCCATTGCCGGCTCGATTTCGTAGCGCGTGATCACCGGGCCGGGCGACGCCGACACCACCTTGACCTCGACACCGAACTCGGCGAGCTTGCGCTCGATCATCAGCGACGTGTATTCCAGCGATTCGGGGCTCGCGGTTTCCACCGCCTCGTCGGCCGGGTCGAGCAGGTGCAGCGGCGGCAGCGGCGAGTCGGGCATGTCGGAGAACAGCGGCGCCTGCTTTTCGGTGACGGCACGCTGCGATTGCGGGATTTCCTTCACCACCGGCTCGATGCGGATCGGCGGCGCCTCGACCAGCTTTTTCTTTTCCACCGCCAGCTTGGCTTCGCGCTTCTGCTGCGCCACTTCGCCCAGCTTGCGGTCGCGGTAGGCCTGCCAGGACTGGATGACTTTCCAGTAGCCCCACTCGATCCACTCACCGGTACGCTCGGCCATGCTGAGCCACGACACGCCGGTGAACAGGCTGAACCCCACGGCCATCAAGAGCAGCAGGACCAGCGAGCCGCCGGTAAAGCCGAGCAAGGCCCCGGCCGCCGCCCCCACGCCGGATCCCAGCACGCCGCCATGCGTGTCGGGCAAAGTCACCGTCCAGTGCCAGGCGCGCAGCCATTCGACCCCGGTGCTGGCCAGCAGCAGCAGGCCGAAGCCCCCGAGCCGGACCAGACGCTGGCGTCCGCCCGCCAGCGGCGTTTCGTCGAGATGGCGAAACGTACGAATGACATAGGCCACCGCCAGCAGCACCCACCACCAGGCCGACACGCCAAACAGCATCAGCAGCAGATCCGACAGCCACGCACCGGCGCGGCCGCCCAGATTGTGCAGCGTGTCGCCGTTGCCAGTGGTGCTGAAACTGGGGTCGGCCGCATTGTGGGTGATCAGGACTGCAGCCAGCAGGATTGCGGCAAAGCCCACCAGCAAGGCGCGGGCTTCGCGCAGCAGACGCAGCATGCGGGGCGGGAGAGGAGTCGAAGAACGGGAAGCGGGACGCGCCATGGGGACTTGTCAAAGAATAGTGCGCTGAATTATCCCGTATATTTTAATGAAAGGGGACGATCGGGCCGAATCGCCGCGATTCCATCAGGGTGCGAGGCGATGGCCGTATCCGCTCATACAGGCAGCCGCTTGAACGGCCAAACCCATTACCGGGCCGACAACAGGGAAATGCTGTCGCCAAGATTGGTTAGAATACGCCGTCATCCCTTTTCACCACTTTGAGCACACACCATGAGCGCTATCCATCACAAACTCATCATCCTCGGTTCCGGCCCCGCCGGTTACTCCGCCGCCGTGTACGCCGCGCGCGCCAACCTG
>JBFHXL010000240.1:0-3424 GCA_041599035.1 Thiobacillus sp.
CGCCGGATGGGGCCCCGCCAGGACGGTCCCCAGCAATAATGGCCAACGCAAACGGTCGAATGTGGATTGTCGCGTGCAGTTCACAGCATCTCGGCGCGCCTCGCGCACCCAATTCTCCCAGTTTTTAGGTAGGCGGGCTTGACGGCCCGCGCGACCGCTTGCAACGAGAAGCGTCACAAGCTGTTTACTTGCAAATCAAGACCGTTCCAAATCAGAACGGAATGTCGTCATCCATATCGTCAAATCCGCCGCCTGCCGGGCGCTGCGCCGCTGCCGCGGGCTTGCTCGGCTGGCTGCGCTGGGGCGGGGGCGACTGGTCATAACCGCCATCATCCATACTGGCCATGCCGCCGCCCTTGCCTCCCAGCATTTGCATGCGATCGCCGCGGATTTCGGTCGCATACTTTTCGACGCCTTCCTTGTCGGTGTATTTGCGGGTGCGGATCGAGCCTTCGACGTAAACCTGGCCGCCTTTCTTCAGGTACTGGCCGCAGACTTCGGCGGTGCGGCCGAAGAAGCTGACGCGATGCCATTCGGTATGCTCGACCATCTGGCCGGACTTGTCCTTGAATTTGTCGGTGGTGGCGATGGCGAGGTTTGCCACGGCCTCGCCGCTCGGCAGATAGCGCATGTCAGGGTCGCGCCCCAGATTGCCGACCAGAATCACTTTATTGACTGATGCCATGTTTCCCCCCGAATTGATGTAGTTTAACAAACGTGTTTTTTGCCCGATTCTATCAGGCCGGCCCGTCAGGCGGCGGCCGTTTCCAGCAGACTGCACGCACGGACCTCATCCCAGCCCCTGATGCTGACCTTGAGCATGGCCACCCCTTCTTCGGCAAGCACCACGGCCTCGACCACCCCGGCCACCTGAGCCAGCTGTGTTTTCAGCCGGTCTGCCTGATCGGCCGGCATCACCCCCACGCGAAACATCCGGGTCTTGATCGCGGGCGGCGGGGCCATCGACCACGCGGCAAGCAGCCAGATCGCCATCAGCACGCCGCAGAAAATAAACACGCTGTGAAAACCGACATGCTGCGCCAGCCAGCCGCCCAGCACGCCGCCAAAGAACAGTCCCAGCGCCTGGGCGGTGTTGTAGACGCCCATTGCGGTACCCTTGGCCGACGCCGGGGCAAGCTTGGAAATCAGCGAGGGCAGGCTGGCTTCGAGCAGGTTGAACGCGACAAAATAAAAGAACAGCGACGCGACGATGCCCCAGAAGTGCGTGATCCCGAACACCAGCCCCAGTTGCGCCAGCAGCATCAGCGCCACTGCAGCAATGAACACCGGCTTCATCTGGCCGTGCTTCTCGCCAACAATGATGGCGGGCAGCATCAGCAGGAACGATCCCAGCAGCACCGGCAGGTACACCGCCCAGTGGTGGTCGGCCGCCAGGCCGCTATTCTTGAGCGCGACCGGCACCACCACGAACATGGCCATCTGCGCGGCGTGCAGGGAAAAAATGCCGAAATCGAGCCGCAACAGCTGGCCATTACGCAGCACGTCCTTCAGCCGCGCCGGGCTGGCCTGGGCGTCGGCGTGAAAATGGCTGGCGGCCGGGTCCGGCACCCACGCTTTCACCACCCAGATGGCAACCAGCGCCAGGATCCCGGTCAGCGCAAAAATCCCCGGCACGCCGATGACGCGGTTAAGGGCGGGACCCGCCACCAGCGACACGGCAAAGGTGACGCCGATGCTGGTGCCGATCAGCGCCATCGCCTTGGTGCGATGTTCTTCGCGGGTAAGGTCGGCCAGCATGGCGGTGACCGCAGCGGATATCGCGCCCGCGCCCTGCAGCGCACGACCGAAAATCGTCCAGTAAATGTCGGACGCGCTTGCGGCGACGAAGCTGCCCAGCGCGAACAGAATGAGACCGAAGATGATGACCTTCTTGCGCCCGATGCGGTCGGACGCCATGCCGAAGGGAATCATGAGCATGGCCTGGGTCAGGCCGTACATGCCCAGCGTGAGGCCCACCAGGGTGTGGTTGTCGCCGCCCGGCAGGTGTTCCGCATACAGCGCAAACACCGGCAGGATCAGGAACATGCCCAGCATGCGCAGGGCAAAAATAGCCGCCAGGCCCGATGTGGCGCGCTTTTCGGCGCGGGTCATGCTTTCGGACAAGTCGATGTGGGCCACTGCAAAGTTCGGCTGATGCGGGAAGTCCGTTATATTAGCAGGTTGCGAATTACGCTTCCTGACGTCAAACAATGGAATTTATCCGCATCCGTGGCGCCCGCACCCACAACCTGAAAAACATCAATCTCGACCTGCCACGCAACAAGCTGGTGGTGATTACGGGGCTGTCTGGATCAGGCAAATCGTCGCTGGCGTTCGACACGCTCTACGCCGAAGGCCAGCGACGCTATGTCGAGTCCTTGTCGGCCTATGCGCGGCAGTTTTTGCAGTTGATGGAGAAACCCGACGTCGACCTGATCGAAGGCCTGTCCCCGGCGATTTCCATCGAGCAGAAGGCCACCAGCCATAACCCGCGCTCGACCGTGGGTACGGTCACCGAAATCCATGATTACCTGCGCCTGCTGTACGCCCGCGTCGGCGATCCGCAGTGCCCGGAACACGGCATCACGCTGGCTGCGCAGACCGTTTCGCAGATGGTCGATGCGGTACTGGCACTGCCGGAAGACACCAAGTTGATGATCATGGCGCCACTGGTGGTGGGGCGCAAGGGCGAAAATCTCGAACTGTTTGCCGAACTGCGCGCGCAGGGTTTCGTGCGGGTGCGAGTCGACGGCACCGTGCATGAAATCGACGCCGTGCCCAAGCTCGACAAGAACAAGAAGCACACCATCGAGGTGGTGGTCGATCGCCTGAAGGTGCGCATGGATGCCAAGCAGCGCCTGGCCGAAAGCTTCGAGACCGCGCTGCGTCATGCCGACGGCCGCGCGCTGGCGGTGGAAATGGACACCGGCAAAGAGCACCTGTTTTCTGCCAAGTTCGCCTGCCCGATCTGCAGCTATGCACTGCCCGAACTGGAACCGCGGTTGTTCTCGTTCAATAACCCGATGGGCGCCTGCCCCAGTTGCGACGGCCTCGGCCAGATCACCTTTTTCGATCCGGCACGGGTGGTGGCTTTCCCGCACCTGTCGCTGGCCAGCGGCGCGATCAAGGGCTGGGACAAACGCAACCAGTTTTTCTTCATGATGCTGCAAAGCCTGGCGATGCATTATGGCTTCGATCTCGACACGCCCTGGGAATCGCTGCCCGAACGCATACACGATGTGCTGCTCAATGGCAGTGGCAAGGAAGCCATAGCCTTCCAGACGCTGGCGCCGCGCGGCGGGTTCACCACCAAGAGCTACCCGTTCGAGGGCGTGCTCGCCAACATGGCCCGCCGCTACCACGAATCGGATTCGATGGCGGTGCGCGAAGAACTCGCCAAGTACCAGAACAACAAGGCCTGCCC
>JBFHXL010000241.1:0-3422 GCA_041599035.1 Thiobacillus sp.
CCCCGACTGCGGCGGGGAACAGGGCCAGTACCGCACAAAACAGGAAGGTGGCCAGTGCCGCCAGCCAGGTCGCCATGCCGCCATAGACCGACAGGCTGATGAATACCCAGCTGACCCCGGTGATGAAAAAGCCCAGTCCCCAGGTGAAGCCGATCAGGAAACCTGCGCGACTCGACGTGACGCGCACCAGCAGCGCGAACAACAGCGCCAGGCTGAATACGGGTAGCAGCCACCATTTGAACGGTGCGAAACCAGCCACGGCCAGTGCGCCGGCTGCCAGGCTCAGCAGCAACAGTGGAAACGACACGCGAGTCATGGCGGGCGGCTTACCCGCCATGGACGGGTATGCGGTGCTCAATGCGACGACTCGAAATCGATATGGCCATCGATCAGTGTGTAGCGCACCCGACCTTGCATCGGATGGTTGAGGAAGGGTGTGTTGTCGCCCTGGCTGGCCAGAGTTCTGGAGGTGATCACCCATTCGACTGTTTCATCGAAAATGCAGATGTCGGCACAACTGCCCACTGACAGGTTGCCACCGGGGATCCCCAATATTTGGGCAGGCTTCCACGAAATCAGATCAATCGCCTGCATCAGCGATACGCCCATTTCACGTGCCCATTTCAGGGTCAGCGGCAGCAGCAGTTCGACGCCCGAAGCCCCCGGCGCCGATTCACCGAATGGCACCTGCTTCACGTCTTCATCGACCGGCGTGTGGTCGGAGCACAGCGCGTCGATGGATCCGTCGCGCAACGCTTCGCGGATGGCATCGCGATCACGCAGGCTGCGTAGCGGCGGGACCAGGTGCAAGTGCGAGTCGAAGCTGATGAGATCGTTTTCCGACAGATGGACATGCGTACTGGCCACGTCGCAGGTGACCGACAGCCCCTGTGCCTTGGCGGCGCGCACCATGGCGATGCCTTCGCGTGTCGACAGGCGGGCCAAGTGGATGCGGGCACCGGTTTCGCGTGCCAGTAGCAGAATCGTCGCCAGCGCCACGGTTTCGGCCAGGGCCGGAATGCCCGCCAGGCCCAGGCGCGAGGCCACGGGGCCGTCGTGAGCAATGCCATCGCGTGTCAGTGATACATCCTGCGGGCGCAGCCACAGGCTGAAATCGAAGGTGGCGGCGTATTGCATGGCGCGCAGCAGTACCTGCGTGTCGGTCAGCGGCGCATCGGCCTGGGTAAAGGCGCGACACCCCGCTTCGGTCAGTTCGGCCATCTCGGTCAGCATTTTGCCTTCGAGTTTCTGCGTCAATGCGCCAATCGGATAGACGCGCGGCCCCGGCAGGTGCTTGGCGCGGAATTTCAGCATTTCCACCAGCCCGGGCTCGTCCAGCGGCGGGTCGGTGTCGGGCGGGCACGCCAGCGACGTTATCCCGCCCGCGGCTGCCGCAAGCATTTCGGATTCGAGTGTGGCGCGATATTCAAAGCCGGGTTCGCGTAGCCGTACCGACAGATCGATCAGACCGGGACAGACGATAAGGCCGCTGGCGTCGATGGTTCGATTGGCGTGGAAGTCGGCAGGCGCGTCGCCAATGGCGACTATCTTCCCCGCAACCACAAACAGATCGGTGACTTCATCACGTGCGCTCATCGGGTCGATAACACGCCCATTCTTGATATGAATCTTCATGCCGGACTTCCTCCCGCCAGCAAAGCCATCACCGCCATCCGCACCGCAATCCCGTAGGTCACCTGCGGCAGGATCACCGACTGGGGCCCGTCGGCCACTTCCGAATCGATCTCCACGCCGCGATTCATCGGACCGGGATGCATGACGATGGCATCGGGTTTGGCATAGGCGAGTTTTTCCGGCGTCAGGCCAAAGAACTTGAAGTATTCCTGTGCGCTGGGCAGCAGCGCGCCTTTCATGCGCTCGTTCTGCAGGCGCAGCATAATGACGACATCGCAGCCGGCAAGGCCGGCGGCCATGTCGTGATAGACCTTGACGCCCATTTGCTCGACGCCTGTCGGCAGCAGCGTCTTGGGCGCAATCACCCGGACTTCCGGCACCCCCAGCGTGGTGAGCGCGTGGATCTGTGAACGTGCCACGCGCGAATGCAGCACGTCGCCGACGATGGCCACGGTCAGGTTGTGAAAGCCGCCCTTGAAGCGGCGAATGGTGAACATGTCGAGCAAGCCCTGGGTCGGGTGGGCGTGGCGTCCGTCGCCGGCGTTGATCACCGAGATGTGCGGCGCCACATTGCGGGCGATGAAATGGGCCGCCCCCGACTGCGAATGACGCACGATGAACATGTCGGCGTGCATCGCGGCGAGGTTGTCGACGGTATCGAGGATGGCCTCGCCCTTGGTCTGGCTGGAGGTGGAAATGTTGAGATTGACCACGTCGGCAGACAGACGCTTGGCGGCAATCTCAAAGGTGGTGCGGGTGCGCGTCGACGGCTCGAAAAACAGGTTGAATATGCTTTTCCCGCGCAGCAGCGGCACCTTTTTCACCTCGCGCTCGCCCACGTCCATGAAGGATTCGGCGGTGTCGAGAATTTGCGTCAGGATGGCGCGCGGCAGGCCGTCGAGCGTGAGCAGGTGGCGCAGACTGCCGTCTTGATTGAGTTGTGGATTCATGCGAGCGAGAGGGTCAGGTGGCCGTCGTCCAGCCGCGAAAGGTTGATGTTCTGGTGGTTGGGCACGGTAAGCGTGAGCCCTGCAAAGTCGGGCCGGATCGGCAGTTCATGGTCGCCCCGGTCAACCAGCACTGCCAGCCGGATCGTGGCCGGCCGGCCATAGTCGAACAGTTCGTTCATGGCCGCGCGCACCGTGCGCCCGGAGTGCAGCACGTCGTCGACCAGCAGGATGTCGCGGCCTTCCAGATCGACCGGCAGGGTTGAGGGCTTGACCTGGGGATGCAGGCCGATGCGTGAAAAGTCGTCGCGGTAGAACGAAATATCGAGTGTGCCGAGCGGTGTGGGGCACTTCAGCAAGGCGTGCAAACGTTCGGCCACCCATACGCCGCCGGTATGGATGCCGACGATCACGGTTTCAGGGGTGAGGCTGGGTGCAATTGCTGCGGCAAGTTGCGCAATCAGCGTGTTGGCGTCAGGCAATGAGGCGTGCATCAAAAAATCCTTGGAGAATAAGCTGCGCGGCGACGGCGTCTGTCAGCGCCTTGTTCTTCTTGCCGTGGATCCCGCGCGCATGAAGCTCGGATTCAGCGGCCGTGCTGGTGTGCCGTTCGTCCACCCAGAACACCGGTAGATTAAAGCGCGATTCTAGTTTACGCGCGAAGTTTTTGGCCACCCGGGTCATTTCATGTTCGCTGCCATCGGCGTGGGTGGGCAATCCCAGTACCAGCAGCACCGGCTGCCATTCGGTGATCAGTTTGGCGATGGCCGAGAGCCGGGCCTCGGTCGAGTCGGCCTGAATGACGGTAAGGGGATGGGCGATGCCGATGGACAACTCGCC
>JBFHXL010000242.1:0-3326 GCA_041599035.1 Thiobacillus sp.
AAGGGGTTGTCGTTGGCGTTTTCCAGCAGGGTGTCGGCATTGAGCCGTTCGGCCAGCTTGTGGGTGAGGCTGGTCTTGCCGGCACCGATCGGGCCTTCGACAACGACGTAGCGGTAGCGATCGAGACTCATGCGTTGACGGCGGCAGCAGGGGGGGGAAGGACGGACACCGACTGATCGGCGCAGGATGCCAGCCAGCCGGCGGCCGGGCCGTGGCCGGGAATGACCGTGCCGGGCGCGATTTCCAGCAGCGGCAGCAGCACGAAGGCGCGTTCGGTCATGCGCGGGTGCGGCAGCGTCAACGCGTCTTCATGGAACTGCGCGTGGCCGTACAGCAGCAGGTCGAGGTCGAGCGTGCGCGGGGCATTGCGAAATTTGCGTTCACGGCCGTGGCGGTGTTCGATATCCAGCAGTGCATCCAGCAATGCGCGCGGAGCGAGGGCGGTTTCCACCTGTGCCACGGCGTTGATGAAATCGGGCTGGTCGACATAGCCCACCGGGGCCGACGCATACAGCGACGAGTGGGCAATCAGCCGGGTGCCGGGCAGGCGATCCAGTTCGGCCAGCGCGTATTCAACCTGCGCGGCCGGATCGTTGAGATTGGCACCCAGCCCGATGGTGGCGATGACGTTCATTCGGCTGGGGCGGTGCTGGCGGCTGCGGCCGGCTTTTTGCGCTTGCGTTTGCGCCTTGGCTTGGGTGAACTGTCGGCCTTGAGCATGGACTCGCGTTCGCTGTCATCCACTTCCTGGAAACGCGTCCACCATTCGCCGAGTTCGACATCGACTTCGCCGGATTCGGCGCGCAGCAGCAGAAAGTCGTACGCCGCGCGGAAACGCGGATGCTCCAGCAGGCGATACGGGCGCTGCCCACCACGCTGCTCGAAGCGCGGCTGCAGCGCCCAGATCTCCTTCATCATGCCGTCGTAGCGGCGCGGAATGGCGAGCTGGCCACGCTGCGCATCGAGCACTTCGTCCATCGCCATGAACAAGGCGGGCTGCGGCTTTTCGCCGCCGGCTTCGAGCGCACGCCAGCGCAGCAATACCTGGGGCCACAACAGCGTGCCGAACAGGAAGGCCGGCGAAGCGGGCTTGTCCTGCGCGATGCGGGTATCCGTGGTTTTCAGCGCGGCGTTGATGAAACGCTCGCCGATCGGGTCGTCGAGGATGGTGTCCAAGAGCGGCAGCATGCCGTGGTGCAGGCCTTCGGCGCGCAACTGGTGCACGCCGCGCAGGGCATGGCCCGACATCAGCAGTTTCAATGCTTCATCGAAAATCCGCGCGCGCGGAATGTTGGCCAAGAGCGGCGCCAGCGTGGCCACCGGGCGGCGAGTCTCGGGATCGATATGGAAATCGAGCTTGGCGGCAAAGCGCGCGGCACGCAGCATGCGCACCGGGTCTTCACGGAAGCGTGTGTCGGGGTCGCCGATCATGCGCAGCACGCGCTTCTTGCAGTCGGCCACGCCGCCGAAATAATCGTGCACTTCCTCGCGCACCACGTCGTAATACAGCGCATTGATGGTGAAGTCGCGGCGCGCGGCGTCGTCCGCCATGCTGCCAAATACGTTGTCTGACAGCAGGCGGCCGTGCTCGTCGGTCGGGCGCTCGTCGTCTTCGTCGGTGTCCTTTTGTTCGTTGGAGCGGAAGGTCGTGACCTCGATGGTCTCGCGCCCGCACATCACATGCACGATCTGGAAGCGGCGGCCGATGATGCGCGAGCGGCGGAACAGGCGGCGCACTTCTTCCGGCGTGGCATCGGTCGCCACGTCGAAATCCTTGGGCGTCTTGCCCAGCAGCAGGTCGCGCACCGCGCCGCCCACCAGATAGCCCTTGAATCCCGCTTGCGTCAGCGTTTCGCAGGTTTTCAGTGCGCAGTCGGTGAGCTGGTCGCGGCGGATGCCGTGCTTGGCCTGCGGCAGAATCTTCGCGCCGGTGCCGGCGGAGGGCGACTTACGGCCAAATACTTTGCTGATGATGCGACGAATCATGGGGTACGCGAGGAGGGCTGAATGCAGAACAGATCGCGATTATACAGGCTGGGGTGAGCCCGGCTGCCGCCACAGGCCGGCGGTAGCGGAGCCGTACAGGGCTTCGAGCGAATCCGGTGTCAGCAGTTCAGCCGGGCGGCCCAGTTGCCAGCGGCCGTCGCCGTGCAGAAACAGCAGGCGGTCGCAGTGACTCGCTGCCCAGTTGGGGTCGTGCAAGGTCAGAACCACGCTGTGCCCGGCAGCGGCTTCGCGGCGCGCCCAGGCCAGCAGCCGCGCCTGATGCGCCGGGTCCAGATGCGTCAGCGGTTCGTCCAGCAGGGCGATATGCGGGTGCTGCACCGCCAGTTGCGCCAGCCGGGCGCGCTGGCGTTCGCCGCCCGACAGCGTGTCGAGCGGGCGCCGGGCCAGTTCGGCCAGTTCCCAGTCGGCCAGATACTGCGTCAGGTCGCAGGCAGCGGAACCAAAGGGATAGTGCCCCAACCCGACAAAATCCAGCACGCTGCCGAAAAAGCCGCCCTCGTCGCCCTGCGGCAGCAGGCCGATATATTGGGCGCGGGTCAGCGGCGGCAGCGCGTCGAGGGCGCGGCCATCGAGCGCAACCTGGCCGGCAGCAGGCAGCGCGAGTCCGGCCAGCACCGCCAGCAACGTCGATTTGCCCGCGCCGTTGGCACCGAGAATGCCGAGCACTTCGCCGGGTTCAAGCGTGAGGTCAAGTGCTGCCACCAGCGTGCGGTTTCCCGCGTGCAACGCGAGTTGGTGTGCGGTCAGTCTGCAAAAAACAGGGTCCATGAAGCAAGGGCAATCAGGTATCAGGCCGAGCATAGCAGCATGACAGGGCGATTGAATGGCACGGTGCCTGGCGATTGGACGTTGCCAGAGCGGAGAAATATGTTTATATCCGGTTGTCGGTGCGGTCATTAGTCCCGCAGTCTTCGTTCCCATTTACCCTCTCCGCCCATGAAAGCCCGTCCGACGACGTCAGGACCGCCCATCAAATGCACTTCGCGCCTGACACCAACGCCGCAATCTACAGGGATCGCTGGCAGAACGAGTGGCTCTTTAAGGCATTCAAGCAGAATGTGAAGATCAAGACCTTCGTCGGCACCTCGGCCACCGCAGTTAAAATGCAGATTTGCACAGCACCCGGAGCACATTCTTGAGAATCCGCCATCACCCGTCCGGAATCTGCATCGGTTCATGCAGCATCCGCGTTGTTTCGTCGATTTTGGACGGCAGTGTTCCGGATTCCGGGATTCACCCTCGCACATGGCATGCTCGTGCCCGCAGTAGGAGTCGGCGCCGTCAGGCGGTGATCCCAAGTTAAACTCGCGCGATGCGTG
>JBFHXL010000243.1:0-3319 GCA_041599035.1 Thiobacillus sp.
CCAGGGCGCTTCGCCCTTGGCGAAAAACGCGGCGTTCAGGCCGGCGAGCAGGCCCTGCGCAGCGGCCTCCTCGTAGCCGGTCGTGCCGTTGATCTGGCCGGCGAAGAACAGGCCGCGGATGGCCTTCGTCTGCAGCGATGAAGTGAGGCCGCGTGGGTCGAAGTAGTCGTATTCGATGGCATACCCTGGCCGCAGGATGTGGGCGTTCTCGAGGCCGGGGATGGATTGCACCAGGGCCAGCTGCACATCGAACGGCAGGCTCGTCGAAATGCCGTTCGGATAGATCTCGTGTGTCGTCAGGCCTTCCGGTTCAAGGAAGATCTGGTGGCTGGACTTGTCGGCGAAGCGGTGGATCTTGTCCTCGATGGAAGGGCAATAGCGAGGGCCCACTCCTTCGATGACCCCCGTGAACATTGGGGAACGATCCAACCCACTGCGAATGATGTCATGTGTCTTGCTGTTGGTGTGGGTGATCCAGCAGGGCAGCTGCCGCGGGTGCTGGGCGGCATCGCCGATAAAGGAGAACGCTGGCGCCGGGTCATCGCCCGGCTGTACCGCCATTGCGGAAAAGTCGATGCTGCGGCCGTCCAGGCGCGGCGGCGTGCCGGTCTTGAGGCGCCCCGCAGGCAGCTTGAGTTCGCGCAGGCGAGCCGCCAGGCTGACCGCTGGCGGATCACCCATGCGTCCGGCCTGATAGTGATCGAGGCCAACATGGATCAGGCCGGCAAGGAAGGTGCCGGCAGTGAGCACCACCGCCTCGGCCTCGAAACGCAGGCCGAGCTGGGTAACGACGCCTGTTACGCGATCGCCAGTGACCAACAGGTCGTCCACGGCCTGCTGGAACAGGGTCAGGTTAGGCTGATTTTCCAGGCGGCTGCGGATCGCCGCCTTGTACAACAAGCGATCTGCCTGCGCGCGCGTGGCGCGCACTGCCGGGCCTTTGCTTGAATTGAGGATACGGAACTGGATGCCCGCCTCGTCGGTGGCGACGGCCATGGCACCCCCCAGCGCGTCGACCTCCTTGACCAGGTGTCCTTTGCCGATGCCGCCGATGGAGGGGTTGCAGGACATCGCCCCTAGCGTTTCGAGGTTGTGCGTCAGCAGCAGCGTGCGACAACCTGCCCGGGCCGCGGCGAGGGCCGCTTCGGTGCCGGCATGGCCGCCACCGATGATGATGACATCATAGCGCGTGGGAAATAGCATGGGTCAGAGAACGCTGCGGAGAGGCGCAATGATACGCGAGGATCACGCAAAATGACAGGGCGACGTTTCACGTGAAACGTCGCCCAATATATCAATGTATATTCAGTTGCTTATCTGATTCTTATGCTGCTTGGCTTTGCAGCGTCAATCAGTAAAAAGTGTCCCAGCCGAATTT
This sequence comes from Thiobacillus sp., assembly GCA_041599035.1. Classification (GTDB taxonomy): domain Bacteria; phylum Pseudomonadota; class Gammaproteobacteria; order Burkholderiales; family Thiobacillaceae; genus Thiobacillus. The sequence goes on from JBFHXL010000243.1 coordinate 1,379, forward strand.
CATGATGAGCACCCCCGCCACTACAAGGAATACACGTCGCACAAAACCCGCTCCGTGCCGGATGGCCAGATGCGAACCGACCAGGGATCCGCTGACGTTGAAAACAGCCATGGCCAATCCCGTGGCCAACAGAACATGGGCGCTTGCTCCAAAGTACAGCAAGGCCGCCAGATTGGTGGCAGCGTTGACGATCTTGGCCGATACCGATGCGCGCAGGAAATCCAGCCCGAAAAAACGGACAAACATGAATATCAGGAAACTTCCGGTACCCGGCCCAAAGAAACCGTCGTAAAACCCGATTACCCCACCAAACCCTGCCGCCAAAAACATGTCTTTCCTGCCATGAAACCGGCGCTGATCCACGGCACCCAGATTCTTCCGTGCATAGGTGTAGGCGGTGACGGCTATCAGCAATACGAGGACAAGCGGGCGAAGCCACTCCCTAGGCATCAGGGACACGGCCATGGCTCCGAAATAGGACAGGATGAATGCAGCAATGGCCGCCGGCAAAGCGGCCCGCCAGGGTACGTCGATGCGCCGTGCGTAGCGGACAGCTGCGCTGGCGGTGCCAAATATGCTGGCCAGCTTGTTGGTGCCAAAAAGGGTAGCCGGAGCAGCCTCGGGCAGGACGCTGAATAATGCGGGTATCTGGATCAGTCCGCCACCCCCTACTACCGCATCGATGAGACCTGCGGCAAAGGCGGCAATGCACAACAGGATCAGATCAGCCAGTTCCACGTGAAACAACCCGCTGTTAGGTCTTTATTTGCCGATGCAAAACCGGGAGAAGATCTCTCCAAGCAGGTCGTCGGGAGTGAACTCACCGGTAATCCGGCTCAGCGCCTCCTGCGCCAGGCGCAGTTCTTCCGCAAACAGCTCGATACGATCTGCCTGAGCTTCGGCTTTCCGCAAGTGATTCAAGGTCAACTCGAGTGCCTCAAGGTGTCTCTCCCTGGCCAGAAACACATCCTCGCATCCCGTTTGCCAGCCGGCAATTCGCAGCAGTTCGGCCTCAAGCGTTTCCATGCCCTCCCCCGTCTTGGCGGAAACCCAAATTGCGACCCGACCATTCCGCTCTTCACGGCGCCCGGTATGGTTTGTCAGATCACACTTGTTGTATAGAGCAAGCCTCTCTATCCGGCTCGGCAACCGGGCATCGATTTCGTGATCCTGAGGCGTCATCCCAGTACGCGCGTCCAGAAGATGCAGCACAACGTCGGCACGCTCGATCTCCTTCCAGCTTCGGTCGATGCCGAGCCGCTCGACTTCGTCATCGGTCTCACGCAGCCCTGCCGTATCGATGATGTGCAGCGGGATTCCGCTCAGTTGGATGGTCTCGCGCAAAGCATCCCGGGTCGTGCCCGGAACCGTGGTAACGATGGCGCGCTCCTCGCCCGCCAGGCGATTGAGGAGGCTCGACTTGCCAACGTTGGGCTGGCCGGCCAAGACGACATGCAAGCCGCTGCGCAAGAGGCTTCCCTGGCGGGCGCGGCTCTGGATATTGCGCAAATCATCGATCAGGTCGGGCAGCCGACGGGAAACATCCGCCAAGTAAGGCGAATCAATGTCCTCTTCCGGAAAATCCAGCGTCGCCTCGACCAGCATGCGCAATGCTATCAATCGTTCGACCAGATCATGCACCGCTCTGGAAAACTCTCCAGACAGGGATCTGACGGCCGAACGCGCCGCCGCTGCTGTGCTTGCATCGATCAAATCGACGACTGCCTCGGCCTGTGCCAAGTCGAGCTTGTCGTTGAGATAAGCGCGGTGGGTAAACTCTCCCGGCTCAGCCAGTCGGGCCCCCAGATCCAGGCAGCGCTGCAGGAGCAGTTGTTGCACCACAGGTCCGCCATGGCCCTGGAGTTCGAGCACATCTTCGCCGGTATAGGAATGGGGAGAGGGGAAATAGAGGGCGATGCCCTCGTCGATCTCCTCCCCAGC
>JBFHXL010000244.1:0-3307 GCA_041599035.1 Thiobacillus sp.
CGCCCGGCACGCCGGGCACGAAGGCGTCGAGCAACAATCCGCGCGCGGCTTCAAAGTCAGCCGCGTATTTTAGCAAATCCGTGTCCTGATTGACGCGTACGGCCTTGATGTAGGGACGGCCGAAGCGCGCGCAGTCGGCGGGCGTCTCGTCACCGTGAAACTGCAGCAGGTCGAGCGGAACCGCCTGTAGAACCGCTTCGACGTAGGCCGGCTCGGCATTCACGAACAGGCCGACCGATTGCACGAAGGGCGGCAGTTCACGCACCAGCGCAGCGGCAGCGTCACGCGTCACGTGGCGCGGGCTTTTTTCGTAGAACACGAAGCCCAGCGCATCCGCCCCGGCCTGGCAGGCAGCATGCAAGTCCTGTAGTCGGGTGATGCCACATATTTTTACGCGAACGGCCATCGGTCTGACGTTTCCGGCAAGGCAAAGTGCGCAGGATACCGGATGTGGGTGAGATACAGTCCGGCAGCGTCGAAGGTCGGCGCCGCGAACGTGCGGTCGCGGCTTTCCAGGAGCGTCTGCGCCCACTCCGGCGGTCGGTTGCCCGCACCGATCAGGATCAGGCAGCCCATGAGATTACGCACCATGTGATGCAGGAATCCGTCGGCGCGAAAATCGCACAGCAGATAATCGCCGCGCCGCTCGATTTGGGCCAGCCGCAGCTCCTTGACCGGCGATTTGGCCTGGCATGCGGCCGCTCGAAATGCGGAAAAATCATGTTGTCCGAGCAGGCGTGCCGCGGCCCGGTTCATCGCTTCGGTGTCCAGCAGACGATGGTACCAGCCGATCTGTCCCTGGTTGAGGCCAGGGCGCACCGGATGATTCAGCAGCACATAGCGATAGCCGCGCTGGTTGGCGGCAAAACGCGCGTGAAAATCATCGCCCACTTCCCGTGCCCACAAAACCGCCACCCCGGGCGGCAGATGGCTGTTGACGCCCCGCACCCAGGCCGTCAGCGGGCGACTGACCGGGGCATCGAAGTGCACAACCTGCAACGCCGCGTGAACGCCGGTATCGGTGCGGCCGGCAGCGGTCACCCGAACAACGGCGCCGGCAATGGCGGCCACCGCCGTTTCCAGCGCATCCTGCACGCCGCACCCCTGCGGTTGCGACTGCCAGCCGCAAAATCCGACACCGCAATATTCCAGACCCAATGCAATTCTCATCTCAAGCCAGCACGATCCATACCCCAAGCAAGCCCGCAAGTATGACGGCGCTGTCGCTGCCTTGCCAGCGTTCGCCGTGCAAAGCATAAGTGGCGGGCCCCCCATTGTCGGGCAGCGGCGCGCGCAGGGCATCCAGCCAGCGCACCGGTTTGGGCGCGTGTTCGACGTAGTCGAGGGTCAATCCCAGGCGCACCGCAAAGGCGCGGCGGTCGAATCCCAGCCAGGTCAGCGGCCGGGCCAGACCATACAGTCCATAAACCAGCCGCGGGCGGGTCATATAGGCCAGCAGCACCGCCAGGCCGGCCAGCATCAGCACCAGCCGCCCCGCGCGCAGCGCGCCCTGGGCCAGTCCCTCGGTGCTGGGACTGGCCCAGTCCAGCACCGGCCACAGCAGGGTTCCCGGCAGGGTATAGGCGTAAGTCAGCAGCAGTACCGCCATCAGCCAGCGGGTGCGCCGCAGCAGACGCCAGCCTTCGTGACGCACCGGCGCAAGCAGAAAGGCCGTCGCGATGGCGACGGCCAGAAAAGCAAGTTGGGGAAAGACGGCACGTTCAACCGCCACGGCCCACCCGCACCATAACAAAATGCGGGCAGCCGGATGCGGTGATCCGGGGCGGATCAGCACGCCCTAGTCAAGCGAAGCCAGCAGGCCTTTCGCATCGGCTTTTTGCTTGTCGCTGCCTTCCGCCAACACTTCGGAGAGAATTTCACGCGCGCCTTCCTTGTCGCCCATTTCCACATAGGCTCGCGCGAGGTCGAGCTTGGTGCCGACTTCATCGAGTTCAAGCTCGCTGCCGGCACCCTCGCCCAGATCGAGGTCGAGGCCACTGAAATCAAACTTGCTGTCCGGGCCGTTGTCTTCTTCCAGCCCCAGATCGAGCGACAGCGTGTCATCCTCCGCCGCATGCAGATCCAGATCGGGCAATTCGAAGTCGAGGCCCTGGGTATCCGCTTCGAGGGCGCTTTTCTCGGGCGCCGCGACACCATCGGGCTGGCTGTCGAAATCAGCGATATGACCAGCAGATTCGAACTCCATGACTGCGCCAGTTGGCTTGGCTTCCATGACCGGCTCGGGCTCGGGCTCGGGTTCAGGCTCGACCGGAGCTGTGGGCTGAACATCCACCTCGGACGTAGGCGCAGGCGCATCCTCAAACGTCATCGCACCGCCTGCCACCGCATCGGTGGCTGCCACCGTGGCCGCCGCTTCCGCCGGGGCCGCACTCGACTGCACCCCGCCATAGAGCGGGTTGGTTGGATCAATGCTGCGTCCCATTTCGCAGGCCCTGTCCCACAATGGGCTGGGCTGGCTGCCAAGGGCGGCGTAAAGTTCGCCCGCAACCGCCCCAAAAGCCGTGGGGTTGTGACGCGCGGCGTAGATTTCGAGCAACTTGACGCGAATTTCGTGACGATCCGGCTCCTTGCTGATCGCCTCCTTGAGAATTTCCTCTGCCTGCACATCGCGGCCATAGGCCATGTACACCTCGGCCTCGGCGATGGGGTCAACATCGTGGGTATCGATCGTACCCAGACCCGCCTGGCTGAAATCGGTAAGGAAGGAGGTATCGCCGGTGTTGACGCTGCCACCCGATGCGGCACCAATAACGGAGTTGGGGCGAATATCGCTGCTGCCGCTCATGATGCTGTCTTCCAGCGAAGCACCACCGGTTTTGCGACGGCGACCACCGCCTGCCATCATCCACCACAACACGCCGCCAAGACCCAGCGCGGCGAGACCGCCGCCCCAATAGACCGGATTGGCGAGCAGCGGGTCATACCAGTTCTCGGCGGATTCGGGGCTGGCCGCCGGCGCCTCGACAGCCGGTGCAACCGGCGCGGGCGCGGGCGCGGGCTTGGCCGCTTCAGGCGCGGGCGCTGCCGGAGCGGGCGTTCCGCTTTGCGCCTGCGCCTGCTCCTTCATTTTGATCAGCTTCTGCATGTCCTCGACCTGCTTTTCCAGCATGGCCACGCGCTGACTCGATTCCTGCAATGCCTTTTGCCGTGCTGCCGCTTCGTCTTCCTGCGCGCGCAGTTTTTCCTGCATGGCACGGGCTTCGTCCGCCTTGCTCGCAGTCGCGGGTTTATCCCTGGACAACTTCAGTACATCCTGCTGCGCCTCGGGTGCCGGTTTGGCGCGATC
>JBFHXL010000245.1:0-3295 GCA_041599035.1 Thiobacillus sp.
CGAAAAAACGTGCTCCAGCCCCACTTTGGACGGCAGATTATTGAGGCCCATGTTGGCCAGCAACCCGCCCAGCAGTCCGGCCGCAAAACGCGCCACATACCAGGTCACAAACAGGATCAGCACCGCCGCAAAGATATTGGGAATGGCCATCATCATCATGCCCAGCATGTCGGTGGCCGGACCGGAAATCGCGGTGATCTGCAGCGCGTCCAGACCCGCAATCAGGGCCGGCACGAAGACCAGGATAAACACCAGCGAACCGACCAGTTTGGACAGCATCAGGCGATCTTTCAGGCCGGCGGTCTTGCCCAGTTTGTCGGCACCCGCGGCGGCCAGCAGATTGGATACCAGACCGCTGAGAATCTTGGCGACCAGCCAGCCGGCCAGGATGATGACCACGGTGGCAAAGATGTTCGGCAGCATGCCCAGCGTTTCATCAATCATGTTGCGCACCGGATCCAGCATGCCCTCCAGTTGCAGCACGCCCAGAACGGCCGGCAGAAACATCAGGACAACCAGCCAGAACAGCACATTGCCGACATTTTCGCCCAAGGGAGACATGCCGGCCTGCTCGGTCAGCTTCTCGTCCCAGTGGGTGGCTTTCATTGCCCGGTTGGCAATGGCCTTGACGATGGTTGCCGCCAGCCATGCCACCACGAGCAACAGCCCGCCCGCCAGCAAATGCGGCAGATACGTCATGATCTGGGACATCATCTCGGCCAGAGGGCCGGAAAGCTGTTCCAGATTGAGCGTATTGAACACCGCGAGCAGCGTGGCCAGCAGGACGAACCAGAATGCGCCCAGCGAAACCCCGCCCTCGACATCCATGGGCTTGCCGACGGAACTGCTGACCAATTTATTGATTCGGGCCAGAGAAAGCAGCTTGCGCACCCCTGCACGCGCCAGCAGCGCCAGCAGATACCCCACCACCAACACCCCGATTGCGCCCAGAATGACCGGCAACTGGGAACCCAGAGCACTTTGTATTGCCGTTGAAAACACGCTTAAATCCATTTTGATGCCCTCCCCTGTTAGCGTTCTGCTCTTCAGATCGCAGCTTGCAGCTTTGTATATAGACGAATATTCATGAAGCCTGGCGCCGGGTCCGGATTCAAGGGAAAGCCAGCAAGCGAAATGCTTTTATCCTGACACGCCCCCCTCACAGGCTGTTCGATCGGGTGGTGGCGGTTTTTCCGGGATGCACGGGCCGAACTTCTTGATCCGGAAGACGCACCCGGTAGGGGCGAAAAGCAAGGGACAGACTGCCATGTGCAGCCAAATATTGGAGGAAGGGCTTGCCGACAGCGAAATCGGTCAGACTTCAGCCGCCAGCGCAGCCGGAAATCAGAGGCGACGGAATTCTATCCGGGCTACCGAACTTCATTGCATGTACCGCACATCTCCGTATGCGGAGAAAGCAGGGAGTTCAATCAGGCCCGGACTCGATACGGTATTTCAGGGCGTATCGGGCGACTCCTGAGCCACGGGGACGTTCCCCAGATGCTCCATGATGGCGTAGGTGAGCGCAGCGCATCCAAACCCATCCAGCGCCGAAATCACGAACACCGGTCCCTGCCAGTCATAGTCTTGTATGAACTGCTCAACGACGGCCTTGCGCTCGGCCTCGTCCACCATGTCGATCTTGTTCAGCACCAGCCAGCGCGGTTTGTCATACAGCGCCTGATCGTATTTTCTCAATTCCTCGACGATGGCACGCGCCTCGCGAACCGGATCGCCCGTTTCCCAACGCGGCGAGATATCCACCAGATGCAGCAATAGCCGCGTGCGCTGCAGATGACGCAAGAACTGGTGGCCCAGGCCCGCGCCCTCGGCTGCGCCCTCGATCAGCCCCGGAATATCGGCGATGACAAAGCTGCGTTCACTGTCCACCCGCACCACGCCCAGGTTGGGCGCCAGGGTGGTGAAGGGGTAATCGGCCACCTTGGGACGGGCCGCCGACACGGCGCGAATGAAGGTCGATTTTCCGGCGTTGGGCATCCCCAGCAGACCCACATCGGCCAACACTTTCAATTCCAGCGCCAGTTCCCATTCCTCGCCCGGTTCGCCCAGCGTGTGCTGGCGCGGTGCACGGTTGGTGCTGGATTTGAAATGCTGGTTGCCCAGCCCGCCCTTGCCGCCCCTGGCCAGGCAAACCGTCTGGCCATCCTCGGCCAGATCGGCGACAACCTCGCCACTGTTGATGTCGGTGAACACCGTGCCGACCGGAACGTGAATGGTGAGATCCTCGCCGCCCTTGCCGTAGCATTGCGCGCCACGGCCGTTTTCGCCTTTTTGCGCCTTGAAGACACGCTTGAAGCGGAACTCGACCAGGGTATTGATGTTGCGATCCGCCACTGCAAATACGCTGCCGCCGCGACCGCCATCGCCGCCGTCCGGCCCGCCCTTGGGAATATATTTTTCACGGCGAAACGATGCACTGCCGTCGCCGCCCTTGCCGGCCAAGACTTCGATTTTCGCTTCGTCGATAAATTTCATGATGGGCTCAACCTCATAAGCCTCGCGCAAACAAAAAAGCCCCATCCGTGGACAGGGCTTTCTGGCTGTCGAGCAAGCTCAGTTCAAATCAATTCAGGCAGCGACCGGCTCAATGCGAACCGTTTTGCGGCGGGCAGCGCCCTTGATCTCGAACTTGACCGTACCGTCAGCCTTGGCAAACAGGGTGTGATCCTTGCCGATGCCAACGTTGTCGCCAGGATGAAACTGGGTACCGCGCTGACGCACGATAATGTTGCCTGCCAGAACCAGCTCGCCGCCGAAGCGCTTGACGCCCAGACGTTTCGATTCCGAGTCGCGACCGTTACGTGAACTGCCGCCTGCTTTCTTGTGTGCCATGGTATGTGCTCCTTATGCCGTAATGCCGCCGATTTGCACTTCGGTGAAGTACTGGCGATGGCCCTGGCTCTTGCGATAATGCTTGCGACGGCGCATTTTGAAGATCTTGATCTTGTCGCCGCGTGCCTGGTTCAGCACCGTGGCGGTAACCGTGGCGCCACGCAGCATGGGCGCGCCCATCTTGATGTCGGCACCATCGCCCACCATCAACACTTGGTCGAAGGTGACCTCGCTGCCGATATCGGCTTCGAGTTTTTCAATTTTAAGTTTGTCACCGGCGCTCACGCGATATTGCTTGCCGCCGGTTTTGATGACTGCGTACATGGGGGGTCTCCAACCAATACGAACCCAGGAAAGCGCGAGATTGTAGCGGCCTCTCGGCAACAAGTCAAACCATTCGACAGCTTGTCTGAAGATATGTACAGCCGTGAAAAACCGCCTC
>JBFHXL010000246.1:0-3292 GCA_041599035.1 Thiobacillus sp.
GCGCATGCTGTCGCAGCGCATGGCCAAGTTCTATTTTTATCGCACCTGGGATCTCTACGACGCGCCGGCTGACATGGAAATGCACCTCAGTCGTGCGCATTTCACCGCCGCGCTGATCCAGATCGAAAAATCGCCGCTTGCCTCGGCGCAGACCAGGGCGGGCGTTGCGCGCATCCAGCGCGAGTGGGTGCCCTATCAGCAGGTGCTGTTTGCGAACCGGGAAGCTTTGAAGATGCGCAAGGACGCCGCGCGCGTCGCTGAACTGAGCGAGCGGGTGCTTGCGGTCACGGAGGCGCTGGTCGCGCAGTTGGTGGCCGAGGCAGGCGATGCAGCCCGGTAGAGCGACGGGTTTTTCTGCGCGGAATTCAGGCCGGACCCCATGCGACGCAGGTGCGCTGACACAGGAACGGGCCGTGGCTGAAATTGGAGCGAAGTCTGGCAGTCCGGGTCAGATTGCCGTCGCAGCGTTTGTGGCAGAGTGTGGGGCGAATCAGACGTTTTTTATGCTGAAGCCGCCTGGACCTGTGCCACGCTTGCCAAAAGGCTGGTAGCATCAAGTTCTCTCAACCACCTCAAAGGGATGTTCATGAAGAAATCTGAATTGATCGATGCCGCTGCAGCCGAAGCAGATATCAGCAAAGCTGCTGCCGGAAGAGCGCTGGACGCAATCATGGCTGCCGTCGTCAAAGCGGTGTCGAAAGGGGATACCGTCACCCTCGTAGGATTTGGCACCTTCAAGTCTTCCAAGCGCGCTGCCCGCACGGGTCGCAACCCGCAGACCGGCAAGGAAATCAAGATTGCGGCAACGACCGTTCCGCGCTTCACCGCCGGCGCTGGCTTCAAGTCCGCGGTTGCTGGCAAGAAAGCCGCCAAGAAGAAGTAATGTAATACGTTGCGGGCGTGGCGCATCTGCTTGCCCACGCCCGCCACCGCATGAATGCATGCGCCCTGCAGGCCACTTCAGGGCGCTGTAAACTCCCCGCTCAACGCATTCCGGAATTGTCCCGGACCCGCCTCGCTTGCCACTTTTTTCAGCATGGCGTCCAGTTCGTCGGCCGGAACCGGTTTCGAGAACAGATATCCTTGCGCATAGTCGCAGCCGGCATCGGACAGCAGATTTTGTTGTTCCGCGGTTTCCACGCCTTCGGCGATCACTTTCAGACCCAGTTTGTGCGCCATCACGATGATGGCCTCGGCCAGCGCCCTGTCGTTGGGATCGGTCACCAGATCGCGCACGAACGACTGGTCGATCTTCAGATAGTCGATGTCGAATTTCTTCAGGTAGGACAGCGATGAATAACCGGTGCCGAAATCGTCAATCGCGATCTGGATGCCCGCGTTGTGGCATTCGTGCAGTTTGCCGGTAATGCCGTGCTCCGGGTCCAGCAACAAGCCCTCGGTGATTTCAATGTTCATGCTGTTCCCGGGCAGGCAAATTTCCCGCAGATAACCGAGCCAGGCCGGAAACGGGCTGCTGTTTTTGCCGAACTGGACCGGTGACACGTTCACGCTCAGCTGGAATCCGGGGTGGTATAGCGTCCGCCACTTCGTCAGCTGGCGCGCCGCCTCCCGGAATACCCAGTCGCCGATCTCGACGATCAGACCGGTTTCCTCCGCCAGCGGAATGAACTCGGCCGGGCTGATCCGGCCAAGCTGCGGATGCTGCCAGCGGATCAGCGCTTCGGCCTTGTTGATGCGCCCGCTGGCCAGGTCCACGATGGGCTGGTAATGAAGCATGAACTGGCCGGCGGCCAATGCACAGCGCATCTCGTTGATCAGCTGCAGCCGTTTCTGTGCGGCCTGCTGCATGGCGGGGGTGAAATAATTGAAGTGGTTGCGCCCCGCTTTCTTGGCCGCATACATTGCCTGTTCCGCCTGCTTGAGCAGGTCATCCGCATCGGTGGCATCGTCGGGATAGCGCGTGACGCCGATGCTGGATGACACATGGACCGTGTCATTTCCCAGCAGAAACGGTTCTTCCAGACTTTTCAGAATGGCTTTGGCGACCCGCTCGATCGTGCCGCCATCTTCCAGTTCTGCCAGGATGACGGTGAATTCATCCGCCCCCATGCGGGCAACGGTGTCGGTCGCGCGCGCACAGTGGCCGATGCGCCGCGCCGCGTCCCTCAGCAGCGCGTCGCCCTGAGTGTGGCCGAGGGTGTCGTTGACTTCCTTGAAGTTGTCGAGGTCGATATACAGCAGCGCTGTTTTCAGGTGGCTGCGGTCTGTCTTCCGGATCTCCTGTTCCAGGCGGTCGCGGAACATGTGGCGGTTGGGCAGCCGGGTCAGGGCGTCGAAGTTGGCCTGGTTCCAGATCAGTTCCTCGGATTGCTTTATTTGCGTGAGGTCGCGGATGAAGCCGTTGAACTCGTAGCCGCCTTGTGTTTTGACTGCGGTGATGCTCAGTTCGATGGGAAACTCGTGGCCGTCGCGATGCAGTCCCCGCAGTTCGGTCCGTGCGTTCAGCAAGCTGGGCTGGCCGCCGGCCAGAAAGCGCTGCAACCCATTTTGATGTGCCTCGCGGTACTGATGCGGGATGATGGTTTCGTGCAGCAGGCGTCCGATCGCTTCCTCGCGCGTCCAGCCGAAAACATCCTCAGCCTGGCGGTTCCAGCCGATGATGATGCCTTTGGTATTCATTTGCACCACGGCATCCATGGCCGTCTCGATGGTGGCGCGCAGACGTTCTTTACTTTCGAGATGGGTGTTGAGCATGGCATTGAAGCCATCGGCCATCTGGTTGAAGCTGTTGCCTATCAGGCTGAATTCATCGCGTGTTTTGAGGCTGACGCGCGTTTTCAGGTCGCCGCCTGAAAACGCGCGGGCCGCGCCGATGAGCGAGCGGATGCTGTCGATAATGACCAGCAGGTTTCCGATCATGAAATAGATCACGGTCAGAAACAGCAGCAGGGCGAAGCCGACCGTCAGGTGCAGCTTTTTTTCTGCCGCGGCAATACGGGCGCGGATGATCCGCTCGGCAGCCGGGAGCAGCGTCTCGACCATCTGTGCGTAGACCTGGTCGATATCCGCGCTGGCCTGGTCCAGGAAAACTTCCGGCGCCATGGAAAGATTGCCGCCAAGGATGTGCGTTTCCACCCGTTCGACCAGTTGCCGCTTCGATGCGGCAATGTCGGCGGCGACTGTTGCGAGCGTGTTTCGCAGCTCCGGATGGAAAATGCCTATCTCCTCGAAATTTCTGTCGATGAATTCGAGCGTATGGTCGAGCTCGCGAAGCATGATCCTGAGTTCAATTTTCTGCGCTTCGCTGACCTGCCCGCTAGCCAGAATGCCC
>JBFHXL010000247.1:0-3289 GCA_041599035.1 Thiobacillus sp.
GCCGCGCCGCGAGAACGCCGATGTGGCGCGTTTCATGGATAAAGGTCAGCTACTGGTGGCGCGTATCAGCCGCTTGGCCAAGGTGCGCGATCCGTGGTCGCGGGTGCGTTTCGAGATATTGATAGCGGTGCAGCCGGACGGACAGGGGACGCCATGAAACGGTCGAATGTCTGGATGCGGATGGGGGTTGCCGGATGGATGGCGTTGGCCGCAGTCAGCCAGGCTGCGGTTGCCGCCACCGCTCTCCCCCTGTCCAGTCTCACCCTCCCGCCCGGATTCCGGATCGAGTTGTTTGCCCGCGTACCCAATGCACGGCAAATGGCACTCGGGAAAACCATGCTGTTTGTCGGCAGCATGCGCGAAGGCAAGGTCTACGCGATTCCGCTGCAAGGCTTGCGCAAGCCGGTGGTGATTGCCGACAATCTCAAGATGCCGGTAGGGGTGGCGTTTCGCGACGGCGATCTGTATGTGTCGGCAGTGAATCGGATCGTGCGCCTGCGCAATATCGAAGCGCGCGTGAAGCAGCCGCCCAGGCTCGAAGTCGTGAGCGCCGCGTATCCAGGCGATACCCATCACGGCTGGAAATTCATTGCCTTTGGCCCCGATGGCAAGCTCTATGTGCCGGTGGGTGCACCCTGCAACATCTGCGAACCCGACCCGGATCGCTTTGCGGTCATTACCCGGCTGGATGTGGCGAGCGGAAAAATTGAAGTGGTCGCGCGTGGGGTGCGCAACAGCGTCGGGTTTGACTGGAATCCACAAAACGGCGAACTGTGGTTCACCGACAATGGCCGCGACTGGCTGGGCGACGAGGCACCGCCAGACGAATTGAATCGTGTCAGCCAGCCTGGCCAGCATTTTGGCTATCCGTATTGCCACGGCGGCACGATTGCCGATCCTGAATGGGGGCAATTTCGGCGGTGCGACGAATTTGTGCCGCCGGTGCAGAACCTGGGTGCCCATGTGGCAAGTCTGGGTATGCGTTTTTACAGCGGCAAGGCTTTTCCGGCGCGCTATCGGAATGCTGTTTTCATTGCCGAGCACGGATCATGGAACCGTAGCCGCAAGAGCGGTTATCGGGTGAGTGTGGTGCGGCTGAAAGACAACCGCGCGGTCAGCTACGAGCCCTTTGTCAGCGGGTGGAAGAGCGGCGAATCGGCCTGGGGGCGCCCTGCTGATGTGTTGTCGATGCCCGATGGCAGTCTGCTGGTGTCGGACGATCAGGCCGGCGCAATTTACCGCATCACCTATCGCGGTATCCGATGACCGCTTGCTGAAGCGTTCTCGCCGGCGCGGGAAGTAGCGGTGGCCTGCTAAAATTGCGCCCATGAAATTGCTCGTCCTCGATACCTCCACCGAATACTGCTCGGCCGCACTGTGGCTGGATGGGCAGATTCGTGCGCGCCGGGTGCTGGCCGGGCAGCAGCACAGCAGTTTGTTGCTGCCGATGGTGGATGAACTGCTGCGCGAATCGGGCATCAGCCTGCGCCAGCTCGACGGCATTGCCTATGGCGCCGGCCCCGGCTCGTTCACCGGTTTGCGCATTGCATGTGCCGTGACCCAGGGGTTGGCCTTGGGCGCCGGTCTGCCGGTAGTGGGCATCTCCACGCTGGAATCCATTGCCGAGCAGACCGGCGCGGACCGGGTGCTGACCGTGCTCGATGCGCGCATGGCCGAGGTCTACTGGGCGGCGTATCAACGCGATGGTGCAGGCTGGCACTGCGTGTCCGAGCCGACGCTGGCCCTGCCCGAATCGGTGAGCGTGCCAAAGGGAAACGACTGGGTCGGTGCCGGCAATGGTTTCGTCGCGCTGGGCGAGGTATTGCGTCCGCGTCTGGAAACACGGCTGCTGCGCATCGACGCCACGATCATGCCCGACGCCGCGGCGATGGCGCCGCTTGCCGTCCAGGCTTTTGCGCGCGGCGCAGGCATGGACGCCGCCCTTGCCGCACCGATTTACCTGCGCGACAAGGTGGCGCTGACGGTGAATGAACGTCAGCGCAAGCAACCTGCATGAGCGCCGTGTTTAAAATCGCGCACCGTTTGCGCCCGATGACCGAGGCCGACCTGCCGCGCATTCACCGGATCGAGCTGGCCAGCTACGAATACCCCTGGACCCCGGGCAATTTTGCCGATTCGTTGCACGCCGGTTACAGCATGTGGGTGCGCGAGGCCGAGGGCGAGGTGATCGGGTATTACGTCATGATGGCGGCGGCGGGCGAAGCGCATATCCTCAATCTCACCATCGCCCCGATCTGGCGGCGGCACGGCCTGGGGCGCGATTTGCTCGATCATTGCCTGCTCCGCGCCTGCGATCATCACGCCCAGAGCGTTTTCCTGGAGGTGCGCGCCTCGAACACCGCCGCGATTGCGCTGTATCACAGCAATGGCTTCGTCGACCTGGCCGTGCGCCGGGGCTATTATCCGGCCCGCGACGGCCGTGAGGATGCGCTGATCATGAAACGCGAACTGTCATGCTGAGCCGCGACGTTGTGTTCAACGAGCTGGGCATTGGCCCGATGTGGCGGCTGCGCACGCCCTCCGCCTCAGCGTGTGCCGCGACCTCTGCAGCGTTCGCCAACTGGGAGGAACTTGCCGATGCCGTTGCCCGCTGCACCGCCTGCCCGCTGCACGCCAGTCGAACCCAGGGTGTGCTCGGCGTCGGCGACCGCAATGCCGACTGGCTGATCATCGGCGAAGCGCCCGGCGCAGATGAAGACGAGCAGGGCCAGCCCTTTGTCGGCCAGGCCGGCAAACTGCTCGACGCCATGCTGGCGGCGATCGACCTGAAGCGGGATAGCAACGTCTATATCACCAATGTGCTGAAATCGCGCCCGCCCGGCAACCGTGATCCCGAGCCGGACGAGGTGGCCGCGTGCCGGCCTTATCTGCTGGCGCAGATCGCGCTGATCCAGCCCAGGATCATTCTCGCGCTGGGGCGGGTTGCCGCGCAGAGCCTGCTCGACACCGATGCGGCAATCGGCACCCTGCGCGGCCAGGTGCACCGGTTTCAGGAGGTGCCGCTGGTGGTGACCTATCATCCGGCCTATCTGCTGCGCAAGCCGACCGAGAAGGCGCACGCGTGGGAAGACCTGTGCCTGGCGCGGCGGACGATGCAGACCGTGTGAAATATTTTTATCCGCGAATGCTTTGAAGGGCATAAAGGACGCGAAGAAAATTCCGTTGGCATTCTTCTCGTTTTTTCGCCCGCTTCGCGGGCCGTTTAGTGTTTTTGGACCTATCGATCAATGAAACTTTTGCATTCCGCGCTGCGTTTTCGCGTCAATTA
>JBFHXL010000248.1:0-3272 GCA_041599035.1 Thiobacillus sp.
GAAGGCATGCGCGGCAGAAACTTCCTGCAGATAGGTCATCAGCGCGCCGCGATCCTTGACGAAGTCGATCTTGTTCACCACCAGAATCAGCGGACGATCCTTGGGCAGCAATTCCATCACCTGGCGGTCTTCGTTCGTCAACTTGCCTGCCTCGACCAGCATCATCACCACATCGGTGTCCGACAAGGTTTCACGCACGCGCTTGTTCATGGTGCGGTTCATCGTGTTGGTGTGACGCGTCTGGAAACCCGGCGTGTCGACGAACACGAACTGCGCTTCGCCGGTGGTATGCACGCCCATCACGCGGTGGCGCGTGGTTTGCGCCTTGCGCGAGGTGATGCTGATTTTCTGCCCGACGATGCGGTTCAGCAGGGTGGACTTGCCGACGTTGGGACGACCGACAATGGCGACGAGGCCGCACTTGAATTCACTCATTTTTGCAGCCTGATCATTTTTGCAAAGCAGCGCACGCCTGGCGCGCCGCATCCTGTTCGGCGGCGCGGCGACTCTTGCCGACACCGCGCGTGCTGAGCGAAGGCTTGGCCAGCACGCAATCGACGATAAAGCTCTGATCGTGCGCCTCGCCCTGGGTGTCGACCAGCTGATAATCCGGCAAGGGCAGGCGCCGCGACTGCAGGATTTCCTGCAACTGCGTCTTGGCATCCTTGCCCGAAGCCTTGGGATCGATCCTGGCCACCAGCGGGTCGAACAGGCCGCGCACCACGCGTTGCGCCTCGTCGAATCCCGCATCCAGAAAAATGGCGCCGAACAGCGACTCGAGTGCATCGGCCAGAATGGAGGGGCGGCGAAAGCCTCCGCTTTTCAGCTCGCCTTCGCCCAAACGCAGGCTTTCCCCCAGTTTCAGGTCTGCAGCGATCCCGGCCAGCGTGTCCTGGCATACGAGATTCGCGCGCAGGCGCGACAGGACCCCCTCGGGCAAATCGGGGAAGGACTCGTAGAGTTTGTGCGCGACCGAGCAGTTCAGCACCGAGTCGCCGAGAAATTCGAGCCGCTCGTTGTTGATCGAGCCGTAGCTGCGATGGGTCAGTGCCTGGGCCAGAAGATCGGAACGGATGAAGGTATAACCCAGCGCCTGCTGCAGGCGCCGGGCCAGCAAGGGATTATTCAATCTGAAGCTGCGCGGCGTTGGGGTCGGAACTGGCGCTGAAATCGACGACCAGGCTGACATTGCCGACGAGTTTGGTGCGGAACGCATAGTCGGCGGAAATGACCGGGACGCCACCGCGACGATCAATGCTGAGGTCTTCCGGCTTGACCACCGTCACATAGCCTACATTGGCACGTTTGATGAAGTCGTCACGGATATCGGCGTTGGTTTTGGACTTGAGATCGGACTCCTGCCCCATCGTGTTCAGAATCTTCTTGACCGAGAAAAACTCGATGTAGGCCGGCACCAGTTTCATTGTCAGCATGGCCAGAAAGACCACCACGACGGCAGCAAACAGAAAGCCGATCATGGTCAGGCCACGTTGCCGGAATTGCATGGAGCGAGCGTTATGCATGGTATCTCCTTATCGAATGGTGGTGCCGATGCGCCCAAATTCACCAAAATTCATCCAGATGAAAAAAGCCTTGCCGACAATGTTTTCATCCGGCACGAAGCCCCAGTAACGGCTGTCGTTGCTGGCGTCGCGGTTATCACCCATCATGAAATACTGTCCCGGCGGCACCTTGCAGGCAAAGCCACCACCTTCGGCATTGTAGGAGCAGTTTTCGCGGAAAGGGAAGTCCACCACCTGCTGCGGATAAACCGGGGGCTTGCCCGGTTCGGTCATCATGGTGTGGCCAACGCCATTGAGGCGCTCATCGTAGACCATGGCGGTAATGTAATTCAGGCCATTGCCGACATAGCTGTAGGTGCCGGTATTGACGGTGCTCACAGGCTGGCCGTTGATGCTCAGTTTCTTGTCGCGGTACTCGACCACATCGCCCGGCACGCCGACCACGCGCTTGATGTAATCGAGGCTGGGGTCGTTCGGGTAACGAAACACCATCACATCGCCGCGCTCGGGGTTGTTCAGTTCGAACACTTTTTTGTTGATCACCGGCAGGCGGATGCCATAGGTGTATTTGTTGACCAGGATGAAGTCGCCGATCAGGAGGGTCGGCATCATCGAGCCGGACGGGATCTTGAACGGCTCGACCAGAAACGAACGCAGGCCGAACACCACCAGGATCACCGGGAAAAAGCTCTTGGCATATTCGACCAGCAGTGGTTCCCTGACATCCCGGTCGCGGCGACGTTTCAGCACCAGCACGTCGAGCAACCAGATGCCGCCGGTGATGGCGAGTGCCACAAAAAGAATGAGCGCAAAGTTCATGGTTATTGATCCACTTCTTATTTATCCGAGACCTGAAGAATCGCAAGAAAGGCTTCCTGCGGAATTTCGACATTACCGACCTGCTTCATGCGGCGTTTGCCCGCCTTCTGCTTTTCCAGCAGCTTTTTCTTGCGGGTGATGTCGCCGCCGTAGCATTTGGCCAGCACGTTCTTGCGCAAGGCCTTGACGTTCTCACGCGCGATGATGTTGGCGCCGATGGCCGCCTGCACCGCCACGTCGAACATCTGGCGCGGGATCAGCTCGCGCATTTTCGAGGCCAGTTCGCGCCCGCGATAGACGCTGGTGGCGCGGTGGACAATGAGCGACAGCGCATCGACCTTTTCGGTGTTGACCAGGATATCCAGCTTGACCAGATCGCCCGCCCGGTATTCCTTGAATTCATAGTCAAGCGAGGCGTAACCGCGGCTGGTCGACTTCAGCTTGTCGAAGAAATCCATCACCACTTCATTCATCGGCAGGTCATACACCAGCATCACCTGCTTGCCGTGGTACTGCATGTTCTGCTGCATGCCGCGCTTCTGGTTGCACAGGGTGATCACGTTGCCGACGAATTCCTCGGGCACGAAAATCGTCGCAGTGATGATCGGTTCCCGAATCTCCTCGATCTTCGACAGTTCGGGCAGCTTGGACGGGTTTTCGACGTTGACCATCGAGCCGTCCTTCATCAGCACTTCATACACCACCGTCGGCGCGGTGGTGATGAGATCCATGTTGTATTCGCGCTCCAGCCGCTCCTGCACGATGTCCATGTGCAGCAGGCCGAGGAAGCCGCAGCGGAAACCGAATCCCAGTGCCTGCGAGACTTCCGGTTCGAACTGCAGCGCCGCATCGTTCAGCTGCAGCTTGGTCAGGGCGTCACGCAGCGCCTCGAAGTCGTGCGACTCGATCGGATACAGTCCGGCAAAAACC
>JBFHXL010000249.1:0-3268 GCA_041599035.1 Thiobacillus sp.
CATCCCCACTTACAGCATCCCGCAGAATGCCGAACTGATCCGCAACCTGATGATTGCTGCGCAATACGTGCACGATCACGTCATGCACTTCTATCACCTGCATGCACTCGACTGGGTCGACGTGGTGTCGGCGCTGAAGGCCGATCCCAAGGCCACGTCGGCGCTGGCGCAATCGCTTTCCAACTATCCCCGGTCGTCGCCGGGCTATTTCGCCGACGTGCAGAAGAAGGTGAAGACTTTCGTCGAGCAGGGCCAGCTGGGCATTTTCTCCAATGCCTACTGGGGGCATCCGGCCTACAAGCTGCCGCCGGAAGCCAATCTGATGGCGGTGGCGCACTATCTCGATGCGCTCGCCTGGCAGCGTGACGCGGCCAAGTTGCATGCCATTCTGGGCGGCAAGAATCCACATCCCAACTTCGTGGTGGGCGGCGTGCCGTCGGCCATCTCCATCCAGTCCGGCGGTGGCCGTGGCAAGGGCCCGCACTATCGCGGCGGCCAGTCCGCCACCGCGCTCAACATGGCGGGCCTGCAGACGATCCAGAACGTGATCAAGCAGATGCGCGATTTCGTCGATCAGGTCTATGTGCCGGACACACTGGCCATCGCCGGCTTCTACAAGGACTGGGGCGGGCGCGGCGAGGGCCTCGGCAACTTCCTGTCGTTCGGCGACCTGCCGGCGAAAGGTTTCTGGGATACCGATTCCTATCTCATTCCGCGCGGCGTCATTTTGAATCGCGACCTGTCCACGATTCATCCGATCGACCTCGATGCCGACACCGAGATCCAGGAATTCGTCAGCCACTCCTGGTACAAATACAGCCAGGGCGACGGGCAGGGGCTGCACCCGTTCAAGGGCGAGACCGAACTCGATTACACCGGGCCGAAGCCGCCCTATGAACATCTGGACGTCGACAAGAAATACTCCTGGCTGAAATCGCCGCGCTGGCAGGGCAAGTCGATGGAAGTGGGCCCGCTTGCCCGCGTGCTGATGCTCTACGCCAGCGGCAACGCGCAGGCCAAGGAACTGGTGGATTACACCCTGAAGACCCTGGACGTCCCGGTCGATGCGCTGTTCTCGACCCTGGGCCGCACCGCCGCGCGCACGCTGGAATCGAAAATCCTCGCCGACGCCATGCAGGGCTGGTACGACCAGCTCATCGCCAACATCAAGGCGGGCGATCTCCGCACCTTCAACGAGCAGTACTGGGATCCCTCCACCTGGCCCAGTCACATGCAGGGCGTGGGCCTGATGGAAGCGCCGCGCGGCGGCTTATCCCACTGGATCGTCATCGACGACGCCAAGATCAGCAACTACCAGGCCGTGGTGCCGAGCACCTGGAACGCCGGTCCGCGTGACGACAAAGGCCAGCCGGGTGCCTATGAAGCGGCACTGCAGGACAATCATGTGATGGCTGACCCGAAACAGCCGATCGAGATCCTGCGCACCATTCATTCCTTCGACCCGTGCATTGCCTGTGCCGTGCATGTCACCGACCCCGAGGGCGAGGAACTGGTGCAGGTCAAGATCAAATAACGCTAATTCAATTGACTGACAATTGACTGAAATTAACCGACTGTATTGATTGAAATGGAGCCCACACCATGACCCCGATGAAACATCCGCGAACATTCGTCCTGGCTTGCCTGTGCCTGTTCGCAGGCACGGCTTCCGCCCACACCGGGCACACGCCAAGCGGATTTGTCGGGGGGCTGGCGCACCCGTTTCTGGGGCTGGATCATCTGCTCGCCATGATCGCGATCGGCCTGTGGGCCGCGCAGCAGGGCGGCCGTGCGCTGTGGGCGGTGCCGGCCAGCTTTGTCGGCGCGATGCTGCTGGGCGGCACCCTGGCCTGGTCGGGTTGGGCGCTGCCGCATGTGGAGAGCATCATCAGCCTGTCGGTGCTGGTGCTGGGCCTGCTCATCGCCACCCGGCGCCAGGCGTCGCTGGTTGCCGGCATGACGATCGCCGCTGTTTTTGCGCTCTTCCATGGCACCGCTCACGGACTTGAAATGCCGCAGGCCGTATCCCCCATGTTGTATGCCTGTGGTTTCGTGCTGGCCACGGCGTGTCTGCATGGTGCGGGAATCGCCTGCAGTCTGGCCGGGCGTCATGCGCTACGGGGAGCGGGTGCCGGCATCGCCGCCACCGGGCTAGCGTTGATGCTGGGCGTATAAACCGGGACGACAGCGCCAATTCCCCAACCTGGAACGCCACACCGGAGATCAAATGGACGATTCATTGCAGCGCCTGCTGGAAGCCGAAGCGCGCGCCCAGGCTGTCATTGACGGCGCCAGCCAGGCGCGCCAGCGCATGATAGACGAGGCGATGGCGGCCGTGCGGGATGCCGAGGCGCGTTTCGAAGCCGGGCGGGCCGAATTGCGGGCGCCTATCATGGAAGAGGCGCACGCGCGTGCCGAACAACTGGTTGCCGAACTGACGCGCAAGTACAAAGAGCGTCAGCGCAGTCTGCGCGAAATGGCGTCCCGCCACGAATCCGAGGCGGTGGAGGCCGCCCTGGCCCTGTTGCTCGACCCGGACCGATGAATGTTTCCCGCTTCTGATGGATCATGCGGGCGAGGAATGCACCGATAAGCACCGTGTCCGCCTACCTCAACACCCGTGTCAGCCTGTATGCAAACCGGCTGTGGCAGGCCGAAGCATTTGACACCCTGCTCAGCGTGCCGGACGAGGCCGTGGCCGCCACGCTGGCCGGACACGAATTGCCCGGGCTGGTGGCAGGCTACGAGAGCCTCGGACGGCAGCATGATCCGCGCTCGCTGGAACAGCGCATCGTTGCCCGGCTTCTTGACGAGACGCGCGTGTTGATCCGCCCGTTGTCGGGTGATGCACGCGCGTTCCTGACCTTCTGGACTGCGCGCTTCGAGATGTCCAACGTGAAGACGCTGCTGCGCAGCAAGATGAGCGATGAACGGCCTGCCGCCGTGCTTGCCCGGCTGACCCCGATGGGGGGGTTCGGTCGTCTCGACCATCAGGATCTGGCGCATGCCGAAGACGTCGGTGAATTGCTGCTGCGCCTGGAAGCCGGTCCGTATGCCAGCATCGTGCGCCATGCCCGGCGTGCGTTCGAGCAAAGCCGCGACCCCTTCACGCTGGATGCGGCCCTGGATCGCGGCTATTACGAAGGCCTGATCCTGCGCGCACAGCCGGTCGAGAAAAAAGCGGGCGTGCCATTTCTCAAGCTCATGGCCGAACTTGTCGACCGCATCAACCTGGTGTGGCTGTTGCGCTACCGTTTCAATTACAAGC
>JBFHXL010000250.1:0-3250 GCA_041599035.1 Thiobacillus sp.
CCGCCACGACGCCCTCAAGGCCGAGTGGCAGTCGCGTCACGATGCGGTTCTGGGTGCCGGCGGCCTGCACATCATCGGCACCGAGCGCCATGAATCGCGCCGGGTCGACAATCAGCTGCGCGGTCGCGCCGGACGCCAGGGTGATCCCGGTTCCAGCCGCTTCTTCCTGTCGCTGGAAGATCCGCTGCTGCGCATTTTCGCTTCCGACCGCGTCGCCGCGATCATGGATCGGCTGAAGATGCCCGAGGGCGAGGCGATCGAACATCCGTGGGTGACGCGCGCAATCGAGAATGCACAGCGCAAGGTCGAGCAGCGCAACTTCGACATCCGCAAGCAACTGCTCGAATACGACGATGTCTCGAACGACCAGCGCAAGGTCATTTATGAGCAGCGCAACGAATTGCTGGCGAGCGCCGACATCGGCGACACCATCCGTGCCATGCGCAATGATGTGTTGAACGACACCACCGACATGTACATCGCACCCGGCAGCATGGACGAACAGTGGGATGTGGCCGGCCTGGAAAAGGCACTGGCCGCGAAATTCTCGCTCGAGCTGCCGCTGCAGCACTGGCTGGATGAAGACAAGACGCTGAATGAGGACGGCCTGCGCAATAAAATTCTGGATGCCGCCGATGCGGCCCACCAGGAGAAGGAGGCGCTGGTCGGAACCGAAGGCCTGCGCCAGTTCGAGCGCGCGATCATGCTGCAAAGCCTCGATTCCAACTGGCGTGATCACCTTTCCGCACTGGATCATCTGCGCCAGGGGATTCATCTGCGCGGGTATGCGCAGAAGCAGCCCAAGCAGGAATACAAGCGTGAGGCGTTTGAACTGTTCTCCGGCATGCTGACGGCGATCAAGACGGAGGTCACCCAGATCACCTGCACCGTGCAGGTCCGCGAACCCGAGGATATGCAGGCGGTCGAATTGCGCGACGAGCTGTCCAACGTGCAATACCAGCATGAAGGCTACAACGAGGCGCAGGACTTTGCCGAGGCTGCAAAGACGGCCGCTTCTCCTGCCGATGGCTATCCCAAGGTCGGCCGCAACGATCCCTGTCCGTGCGGCTCCGGCAAGAAATACAAGCAGTGCCACGGCAAGCTGAACTGAGAATCGATCATGCCCTATTACGTCTTTCGCGTCGGAATGTTCAAGGTGCTGGAAAAGCAGGGCGAGTGGGCGAGCTTCAAGGAGGCCAAGGCGCACACCAACGAACTGCGCAAAACGCTCGACCCCAAAAGCGGTGACAAGTACAAGATGATCTTCGCCGAGGACGAAATCACCGCGCAGGACACGCTCTTGGCCGAACGTGAACTGGATACCCGGCTGACCGGCGACGACTGGTAACCCTTCCCTTCCTGCTGCGCAGCCAGAACTTGAAATCGTGCGCCGCGCATGATCTTCGTGTACGTTTAGATGCATTCCGGCGATTCGCTGCCGCTCCTGTGGCTTTGCCGACATCGCCTGGCAAACGCGGGTTGACCGAAGCCCGCTGTGGGTTCTGAACGACTTTGAGGGGATGCCATGGCCGAATACAACGAAGACGCATACAAATTAGCCCGCAAGACCTATATCGAGTACAGCTGTCCGTTCGAGCGCGCCCTCTTGTCGCGCTGCGTCGTATGTGACCGCTCGCGCAAGATCAATCTGGCCGAGCGGGAAGCGATCGCCTGTGGCGACCCTGCGGTGCGCGAACATTGCCTGAGCTTTTATCAGGCGCTGCACGACAATGCCCTGTTTGCAATGAAGGTCGACCCCGATGTGCCGTGGCCGTTTGGCAAGGAAATCCGCGCACAGTGCGGCGGCACGCGCGGGCTGGCGACAGCGCTCGATGGCAGCGGTGATGCAACGACCGATGTGGCGGCGACCGTGCTGCAGGGGCGTGAGCGCTTCGGCGATAGCAGCCAATTTCCCTACTCGGAAATCATGCGCTCGGTGGTGCATTACGAGCCGCGCAAGCGCCGTTCGTAACCCGGTGGCGATTGCCAGGGAACCCTGAAGGCTGCGGCGGGTCATCCGGATAGCTTTTTTTGATTACACTGCCCCTGTGCGACGCCCTTTTAACCGATTCTTGCTGATGCTGTTGATGCTGGTTCTGCCGCTGCAGACAGTGGCGGCTGCAGGCATGCTGGGCTGTGCGTCTGCTCATCCGGCCGCGCTTGACCCTATGCCGACGGTTGATGAAATGACGGCAGCCTGTCATGAGCAGCAACCGCAGGATGCGCCCGTTACCCAACACAATTGCACGTACTGCGCGGTGTGTGCGCTGGCCTCGGTGCTGCCGGTTCCGGCCATCGCGATGCCGGCATCGATTCCGGATACGGAACGATTTGCGTCACACCATGCCGCATCGTTCAGCGGTTTCATTCCAGACGGCCCCGAGCGGCCACCCAGATCCTCCTTCGCCTGAATTCCGCGCCAGTTCGGCGCGCTGACTGATTCTGGTCGCGGCAAATTGCCGCGAAGTTTGCGAGGTTTGCCATGTCGAATACTGTATTACGCCGTACGGCGCCGTTTGCCCATGCCTTCCTGCTGGGCGTGTGGGTATGGATGCCTGTCGCACAGGCTGCCGAAGTCATGCCATCCGGGGCGCTGACCGTCCCTCCTTTCACGCATTACCAGCGCTGGCGCGATGAACCGCTGCAGGATTGGCGCGCCTCCAATGATCGTGTCGGCGAGATCGGCGGCTGGCGGACCTATCTGCGTGATGCACAGCAAGGCAAGGACAGCGCGGACCCTGCCGCTCAGGGCCAGCATGGCCATCACGGACATTGAGGTGACCAGGATGAAAACCTATCCATTGATGCCGCGCACGCTCGTGCTCGCGGTGATGTCCGCAGCGTTGCTGGGCGGCTGCGCCAGCTTTTCACCGGACGGCGGGTTCGACGCGATTCAATCGGCCACCCGGACCCAGATCCAGAAAGACGTGATCTGGTCACGCGACGAGGCGAGCCGTGTGCAGATCCAGGCTCAAGTCGACGCCTTGCTGGCGCAGCCGCTGTCGGCGGATGCGGCGGTGCAGATTGCGCTGCTCAACAATCCGGGCCTGCAGGCCG
Organism: Thiobacillus sp.; assembly: GCA_041599035.1. Classification (GTDB taxonomy): domain Bacteria; phylum Pseudomonadota; class Gammaproteobacteria; order Burkholderiales; family Thiobacillaceae; genus Thiobacillus. The sequence goes on from JBFHXL010000250.1 coordinate 3,058, forward strand.
CATTCAATATCCTGGGGATTGCCGAGGCCGATCTGGTATCGGCCCAGCGTTTGCCCAATCCGGGATTTTCCATTGGGCGCCTGACCCGCGGCAGTGAAGTGGAATGGGAGCGCAGCCTGCATCTCAGCCTGGCGCGGCTGTTGACGATGCCGATGCGGATCGAGATCGAGCAGCGCCTGTTCGAGCAGACACG
>JBFHXL010000251.1:0-3238 GCA_041599035.1 Thiobacillus sp.
GACGAGGCGATCAGCAGTGCGGGCGGCGTCCGTTTCGAGGCGCTGGACGCGACGCTGATGCTGCATGCGCTGCCCGGCGTGTTCTGCGCGGGCGAGATGCTCGACTGGGAAGCGCCGACCGGCGGCTACCTGCTGACGGCCTGCTTCGCCAGTGGCCGCGTGGCGGGACAAGGCGCACTGAATTTTCTGAAGATACACCATGCTGCGACTGACTGAACTCAAGCTTCCGCTCGACCATCCTGCCGAGGCCTTGCGCGCGGCGATCCTCAAGCGTCTGAAACTGGCGGATGACGACCTCCTCGGCTTCAGCATCTTCAAGCGCAGCTACGACGCGCGCAAGAAGCATGCGCTGCTGCTGGTCTACGCGGTCGATGTCGAGGTGAAGAACGAGGCCGCGCTGCTGAAGACATTCCGCAACGACCGCCAGCTCGCGCCGACGCCGGATATGGACTACAAGTTTGTAGGCCATGCACCGAAAAATCTTGCCGAGCGCCCGATCGTGATCGGCTTCGGCCCCTGCGGCATCTTTGCCGCGCTGGTGCTGGCACAGATGGGCTTCAGGCCGATCGTGCTGGAGCGCGGCAAGGCGGTGCGCGAGCGCACCCAGGACACCTGGGGCCTGTGGCGCAAGCACACGCTCAATCCCGAATCCAATGTGCAGTTCGGCGAGGGGGGCGCGGGCACGTTTTCCGACGGCAAGCTCTACAGCCAGATCAAGGATCCCAAGCATTACGGGCGCAAGGTGCTGACCGAGTTCGTCAAGGCGGGGGCGCCGGAAGAAATCCTCTATGTCTCGAAGCCGCACATCGGCACCTTCCGCCTGGTCGGCATGGTGGAGACGATGCGCCACGAGATCGAGGCGCTTGGCGGCGAGATCCGTTTCCAGCAGCGCGTCACCGATGTGCTGATCGAGGAGGGCAAGGTCGAGGGCGTGGTGCTGGCCAGCGGCGAGATCCTGCACAGCAGGCACGTAGTGCTGGCGCTCGGCCACAGCGCGCGCGATACCTTCGAGATGCTGCACGCACGCGGCGTGCACATGGAGGCGAAGCCGTTTTCCATCGGCTTTCGCATCGAGCATCCGCAGTCGCTGATCGACCGCGCACGGCTGGGGCCGAATGCGGGCAATCCGCTCTTGGGCGCGGCCGACTACAAGCTGGTGCACCATGCAAAAAACGGCCGCTCGGTGTACAGCTTCTGCATGTGCCCCGGCGGCACGGTGGTGGCGGCGACCTCCGAGCCGGGGCGCGTGGTGACCAACGGCATGAGCCAGTATTCGCGCAACGAGCGCAACGCCAACGCCGGCATCGTGGTCGGCATCACGCCCGCGGACTATCCGGGCGACGTGCTGGCGGGGGTCGAACTGCAGCGCAAGCTCGAAGCGCGTGCCTACGAGCTCGGCGGCGGCAACTACGATGCACCGGGGCAGCTGGTCGGCGACTTTCTCGAGGGCAAGCCGTCCACCCAACTCGGCAGCGTCGAGCCCTCGTACAAGCCCGGCGTGCACCTGACCGATCTTGCCACCGCGCTGCCGGATTATGCGATCGAGGCGATCCGCGAGGCCTTGCCGGCGTTCGACAAACAGATTCAGGGTTTTGCAATGAAGGATGCAGTGCTGACCGGGGTCGAGACGCGCACCTCGTCGCCAGTGCGCATCACCCGCGGCGACGATTGCCAGAGCCTTAACGTGCGTGGCCTGTATCCGGCCGGCGAGGGCGCGGGCTACGCCGGCGGCATTCTCTCGGCCGGGGTGGACGGCATCAGGGCAGCCGAGGCGGTGGCGAGACAGATGCTGGCGGCCGCGGAGAGCGGGGAGCAGGATTCGTAGCAGGGCCAACATCTTGCAACCAGGATTCCCCCGAATCCGTCAAGATTTCACTTGCCTCGAATCAAATATTTCGATTATCATTGAAACATGGAAACAAAAGCTGCCGTCTCCGCCCTTGCTGCACTTGCCCAGGATTCCCGCCTGGCTATTTACCGCGCCCTGGTGCAGGCCGGACCGGCCGGTCTCGCTGCGGGAAAAATCAGCGATTGCACCGGCATTCTGCCGTCATCGCTGTCGTTTCACCTGAAGGAGCTGGCGCACGCCGGAATGGTGGAGGCGCAGCAGGCGGGGCGCTTTGTCATCTACACCGCGAATTTCGAGACCATGGATGCGCTGCTCGGTTTTCTGACCGAGAACTGCTGCGGCGGCAACCCGTGTTCGTCGAATTGCGCCCCGGCCTGTGCGACAGGCCAGGAATGCACATGACGCCGGAACAGATATGCCGTGGGCGAGGCTCTACTAAAACCTGCCTGTTTGACTTCATCAAGGAATCAACGTGAAAGAAAAAATCCATACCGTGCTGGTGCTGTGCACCGGCAATTCCTGCCGCTCGCAGATGGCCGAGGTGCTGCTGAACCATGACCTCGCCGGCCAGGTGCGCGCGCTGTCCGCCGGCACGCGGCCGCAGCCCAAGGTAGCCGACGGCGCGATCGCCGCGCTGCAGCAGGCGGGACTGCCGACCGACGGCCTGCACCCGAAAGATATCGACGCGGTAATGAATGAAGACATCGATCTGGTGGTGACGGTGTGCGATAACGCCAAGGAAGCCTGTCCCATCTTCCCGCGCCCGATCCCGGCGATCCACCTGCCGTTTCACGACCCGCACGGCGAGCCGCTGGAGAGCTTCGTTGCGGTGCGTGACGATATCCGCCAGCGGCTGGTTGCGGCCGTGAAGCAGGCCTTGCATCTGGTATGAGCGTGCAGTGCGAAGTCACCGCGAAACGCGCGGCCGGTGCGCCGATGAGCGTATTCGAGCGCTGGCTGTCGCTGTGGGTGGCATTGTGCATCGTGGTTGGCGTGCTGCTGGGTCAGGTGTGGCCAGCGCCGTTTCATGCGCTGGGGCGCATGGAGGTGGCGCAGGTCAATATTCCGGTCGGCCTCTTGATCTGGGTGATGATCATTCCGATGTTGATGAAGATCGATTTCGGCGCGCTGAATCAGGTGAAGTCGCACTGGAAAGGCATCGGCGTCACGCTGTTCATCAACTGGGCGGTGAAGCCGTTTTCGATGGCGCTGCTGGCGTGGCTATTCATCCGCCACCTGTTTGCGCCGTATCTGCCGGCAGAACAACTCGACAGTTACGTTGCCGGTCTCATTCTGCTGGCCGCCGCACCGTGCACCGCGATGGTGTTCGTGTGGAGCCGACTCACCGGCGGCGATCCCTATTTCACGCTGTCGCAGGTGGCGCTGAAC
>JBFHXL010000252.1:0-3232 GCA_041599035.1 Thiobacillus sp.
CAGACACCTTACAAACCCTCGGAGCCCATGCTGCGACTGATGAGCCAGCGCGAAATCGCCAGCACGACAAACGTAATGATGAACAGGACCAGGCCCAGTTCGAACAACGATGCGATGTGCAGGCCGGGGTCCGCCTCGCCGAATTCGTTTGCCAGGGTGGAGGCGATCGAGGTGCCGGGGGCGAACAGGCTGCCGTTGATGCGGTTGGCATTGCCGATCACGAACGTGACCGCCATGGTCTCGCCCAGCGCGCGCCCCAGCCCCAGCATGATGCCACCAATGACGCCCACCCGGGTGTAGGGCAGCACGATATTGCGCATCACTTCCCAAGTGGTGCAGCCCATGCCGTAGGCGGATTCCTTCAACACGTGCGGCACTGTTTCGAACACGTCGCGCATGACCGACGCGATAAACGGAATGACCATCATCGCCAGCACGATGCTGGCGGCAAGAATGCCCACGCCGATGGGGGGGCCGGAAACCCAGCCACCGATCACGGGTATGTCAGCCAGCAGCGCCTGCAACGGAGGCTGGACATATTCGGCGAACAAGGGCGCAAAAATGAACAGGCCCCAGATGCCGTACACAATGGACGGGATGCCTGCCAGCAATTCTATCGCCGTACCCAGCGGGCGCCGTAACCATAGCGGACAGGTTTCAGTCAAAAACAGCGCAATTCCAAAACTGATCGGCACCGCGATCAACAAGGCCAGCACGGACGTCACCACCGTGCCATAAATTGCGGCCAGCGCCCCATATTCGTCATCCGGCACACTCCAGACATCGGTCCAGAGAAAAGAGGGGCCGAAGCCCTTGATGCTGGGCCAGGCTTCGATGGTGAGCGACACCAGAATGCCCAACAGCGCTGCCAGAACGACAAGCGCAAAAAGCTGGGTCGAATGATGAAAGATCTTGTCCTGCAGCCGGAACATTCGAACCTGTTTGGCGTGCAGGTCAGGTCCGGCGGATGCACTGGGCTCGCTCAAAATGGTATGCCTATCGTTTGGTTTTCTATCTACGAAAGCAGCCGCCATGAAGACAGCTGCTTTCGTAGAGCGCCGGAGGCAATGCGCTGCCTCCGGCCAGTTTGATCATTACACCTTACTTGATGTTCTTCATTTCCGCTTCGACCATTTTCACGACGTTGGCGGGCAGCGCCACGAAACCCAGGTCTTCAGCCATTTTCTGGCCATTGTTCAGCGACCACGTGAAGAAATCCACCACGCCTTTTTGCTTGGCCGCATCCCCACCCTGCTCATACGCCAGCATGAAGGTGGCCGAAGTAATGGGCCAGGCGTTCTTGTGTGCCTGATCCAGCAAGTCGGGGGCCATGCCCCTGACCTTGAAGTTCGCGCCCGCGGCGGCGTCTGCCACCGCATCCTGGCTCGGTACGATGTAGTTGCCGGCACGGTTCTTCAGCGCAACGAAGATCATGTTGTTTTTCATCGCATCTGCGATGTCAACGTAGCCAATCGCGCCCTTGATTTTCTGCACATTGGCCGCCACACCCGGGTTGCCCTTGCCGCCCACCGCGTTGCTTGGCCAGTTTACCGTTTTACCGGCACCGACGTCACGCTCGAAAGCCATCGACTGCTTGGCCAGATAACTGGTGAAGACATGCGTCGTCCCGGACCCGTCCGAACGATTGGCAACGGTAATGGCCATGTTTGGCAAGGTGACGCCCGGGTTCAGCCGGGCGATGGCGGGGTCATTCCACTTGGTGATGGCCCCGCGGAAGATGTTGGCGGCGGTATTGCCGTCCAGTTTCAGCTTGCCGGACGCGATGCCGGGGAGGTTGATCACGATGGTGACGCCCCCCATCACGGTCGGCACCTGAACCAGATGGGCCGCATCCAGCTCGGCTTCTCCGAGCGGCGCATCGGTACCGCCGAAATCAACGGTCTTGGCCTTGATCTGCTTGATGCCGCCCGACGATCCGATTCCCTGGTAGTTGACCTTGTTGCCTGTGGCAACCTGATAGGCCTCGGCCCACTTGGTGTAAACAGCGTAGGGGAACGTTGCCCCCGCGCCGGTGACGTCAGCGGCCAGCGCGCTAACCGATAAAGCCATACCCATGACTGCAGCCAGGGTAGCGTGAGCCAGTGTGTTGAATGTACGCATGCAATAATCTCCGGTAGTAGTTGACGTTGCCGCAGGGGCGACGTCGTCATACTAACGGGCGAATATTACAGCTATATTTCAGGCCGGGAAATCACCCGCCTGCGGCGGCGGCCTTCACGGCATCGGCAATTTTGACCGCGGTATGCTGGACCAGATCGGCGTCCCGGCCTTCCACCATGACGCGAATCAGCGGTTCAGTGCCGGAAGCCCGCAGAACGATCCGGCCGCTGCCATTCAAGGCCGCCTCGGCTTCTGCGACCGATGCGCTGACCGCAGCCGCCGCATCCAGTTTGAAGCCTTTTGCAACCGGCACATTGATCATGACCTGGGGATAGGTTTCCAGATCGGCGGTCAGTTTGTCCAGCGTCTCGCCGGATTCGCGCAGTGCGCCTAATACCTGCAACGCCGACACAATGCCGTCTCCGGTGGTGTGCTTGTCCAGACACAGAATATGCCCCGAGGTTTCACCGCCCAGCGTCCAGCCATTGGCATGCAGGCGTTCCAGCACATAGCGGTCGCCCACCTTGGCCCGCTCAAAGGGAATATCGATGCGGGCGAGCGCGTGTTCGGTGCCGAGATTGGTCATCAGGGTGCCCACCACGCCGCCCTTCATGCACCCCGCCTGAATCCGGTGGCGCGCGATGACGTAGACCAGTTCGTCGCCATCATAAATCCGGCCCTGGCCATCGGCCATCATCAGGCGATCGCCATCGCCGTCGAGCGCAATTCCCAGGTCCGCGCGCTGGGTGCGCACCGCGTCCGACAGTGCCTTGGTCTGGGTGGCGCCGCATTCCTCGTTGATGTTGAAGCCGTTCGGCGCGTTTCCGATCGCGATCACCTCAGCACCCAGTTCGTGCAGCACATGCGGGGCAATGTGGTAGGTGGCGCCGTTGGCACAGTCCACCACGATGCGCAGGCCGCGCAGGTCGAGATGATTGGGAAAGGTGCTTTTGCAAAACTCGATATAGCGTGCCGCGGCATCCTCAATGCGGCGGGCACGACCCAACTGGCGCGCCTCGACCGTAACGATCGTATGCTTCAGTCGCGCCTCGATCTCCTCCACCACGCTGTCAAGGAGCTTCTGTCAGCTGGCGGAAAAGAACTTGATGCC
>JBFHXL010000253.1:0-3216 GCA_041599035.1 Thiobacillus sp.
GCGACAAGCTGTTCCTGACGCCGGAAATCTCGATGCAGATCCAGCGCACGCTGAATTCCGACATCGTGATGATTTTCGACGAGTGCACGCCCTACCCGTCCAGCGAACGCGAAGCTGCCGATTCGATGCGCATGAGCCTCAGATGGGCCGAACGCTCGAAAGCCGCGCATGCCGGCAATCCCAATGCGCTGTATGGCATCGTGCAGGGCGGCATGTACGAGAACCTGCGCGACGAATCGGTGCGCGAACTGGACGGCATGGCCTTCAATGGCTATGCCATCGGCGGTTTAAGCGTCGGCGAACCCAAGGACGAGATGGCGCGCATCCTCAGGCACACCGCACCGCAACTGCCCACTGCCAAGCCGCGCTACCTGATGGGCGTCGGCACCCCGTCCGACCTGGTATTCGCGGTCGGCCAGGGCATCGACCAGTTCGACTGCGTGCTGCCCACCCGCAACGCGCGCCACGGCATTCTGTTCACCCGACGCGGCGAAATCCGCATCCGCAACGCGCGCTGGAAACTTGACACCGCGCCGATCGACGACCAGTGCACCTGCCACGCCTGCACCCATTTCAGCCGCGCTTACGTCCACCACCTGATCCGTGCCAACGAAATTCTCGGTGCCCGGCTGGCCACGATTCACAACCTGCATTACTACCACCGCCTGATGGCGGAGATACGCGCTGCAATCGAGGCCCGGCGTTTTGCCGATTTCACCGCCGCGTTCCATGCCAGCCAGGCGCTGGGATGGTGATGCACGGCCAGTCGCCAGCCCACTACAGGCCCGGCGCCGCGAAGACATGAACGCACGGGTCAATCGGCGCATGACGCTGAAGCAGCCCTTGCCGTGCCCGCCCGTGAACCGGGCCGTGTCAAACGCCGCCCCAGTCTGCGCCGGCAGTCCAACGTGCTAAAATCCGCAGGTTTTCGACTCCGAGCCCGACACCATGATTTCTCTTGCCCACGCGCAAACCGCCGCAGCCGCCACCCCGGGAATCGAGCAGTTTTTGCCGCTCATCATCATCGGCATCCTGTTCTGGTTCATGCTGATCCGCCCGCAGATGAAGCGCGCCAAGGAACAGAAGAAAATGCTGTCGGAGCTGTCCAAGGGCGACGAGGTCATTACCGCCAGCGGCCAGGTCGGCAAGGTTGCCAAGATCGGCGACCAGTATGTCTCGCTGGAAATTGCAGACGGCGTGATCACTCATGTGCAGAAGCAGTCCATCCAGACGCTGCTGCCCAAAGGCACGATCAAGGCCCTCTGACGACCGTGAAGGGCGAAGGGATCGCGCCTAAAACGCCCAAAAGGGGAAGGGCACCGGCCCGCTCTCCGTCCCCTTCACCCTTAACCCTTCCCCCTTTACCGAACACACCATGAACCGCTTCCCGCTCTGGAAATATGTGCTCATCGGCTTCACGCTGGTGATTGCCCTTCTGTACACCCTGCCCAACTTTTTCGGTGAAGTCCCGGCGGTGCAACTGTCGCCTTTGCGCACCGTCGAGAAGGTCGATACGGCATTGCTGGAGCAGGTGGAAGCTGCGCTGAAGTCGGCCAGCCTGGCCTACAGCGGCGTGGAACTGGCGGGCAACAGCGTCAAGGTGCGCTTTGCCAGCACCGACGACCAGATCAAGGCCAAGGACGTGCTGCAAACCAGCCTCGGGGACCGCAACACCATTGCGCTCAATCTGGTATCGGCCTCGCCCTCCTGGCTCACGTCCATCAATGCGTTGCCGATGTACCTCGGCCTGGATTTGCGCGGCGGCGTGCACTTCCTGCTCGAAGTCGACATGAAAGCGGCGCTGGAAAAGGCCGCCATCCGCTACCAGAACGATTTCCGCGCCGAGTTGCGCAGCGACAAGATCCGCTACGGCCGCATCAGCCGTGAAGGCAATGCCGTCACCGTGCACTTTTCCACTCGCGACCAGCGCGATGCCGGTGTCGAAAAGCTGAGCACGTCATTTACCGATCTCACCATCACCCCGGAAGATTTGGCCGATGGTTTCACGCTCACGGCACGCCTCAAGCCGGAAGCTGAAACCCGTGTGCAGGAATTTGCGCTGCAGCAGAACATCACCACCCTGAGAAACCGCGTCAACGAACTCGGCGTAGCCGAACCCGTGATCCAGCAACAGGGGGCGGCCCGTGTTGTCGTGCAATTGCCAGGCGTGCAGGACACCGCCAAGGCCAAGGACATTCTGGGCCGCACCGCCACGCTGGAAATCCGCATGGTCGACGAACAGGCCGACCCGATTGCGATCGGTCAGGGCCAGGTGCCGTTTGGCGACGAAATCGTGGCCAGCCGCGAAGGCGGCAGCATCGCGGTGAAGAAGGATGTAGTGCTGACCGGCGATTCGATCACCGATGCTTCGCCCGGCTTCGACAACACCAGCGGCCAGGCAGCCGTGCATATCAGCCTGGACGGCAAGGGCGCACGCATTTTCAAGGACACCACGCGCGAAAACGTCGGCAAGCGCATGTCCATCCTGCTGATCGAAAAAGGTCGCGCCGAAGCCATCACCTCGCCGGTCATCCGCGAGGAAATCGGCGGCGGCCGGGTGCAGATCACCGGCATGGAATCGGCCCAGGAAGCGTCCGACGTCGCCCTGCTGCTGCGTGCCGGTGCCCTGGCCGCACCGATGCAGATCATCGAGGAACGCACCGTCGGCCCCAGCATGGGCGCGGAAAACATCGAAAAAGGGTTTAATTCCAATATCTGGGGCTTTTTCGCGGTGGTGATATTTATCACGATCTACTATCGCGTATTTGGCCTGTTCTCGTCGATCGCACTAGCCATCAACGGCTTCTTTTTGGTTGCATTGCTGTCGATGCTGCAGGCCACGCTGACCCTGCCCGGCATGGCGGCAATCGCGCTCACCCTCGGCATGGCGATCGACGCCAACGTGCTGATCAACGAACGCATCCGCGAGGAACTGCGCAACGGCGCCACGCCGCAGGCCGCGATCAGCGCGGGTTATGAGCGCGCCTGGGGCACGATTCTGGACGCCAACGTCACCACCCTGATCGCCGGCATCTCGCTGTTCTGGCTCGGCTCCGGTCCGGTACGCGGCTTTGCCGTGGTGCTGTGCCTCGGCATCCTCACCTCGATGTTCAGCGCCGTCACGGTGTCGCGCGCGATGGCCAACCTCACCTACGGCCGCCGGGCTCGCCTGGCCAAAGTCTCGATTTAAGGCCCGATCATGTTCGAACTCTTCCC
>JBFHXL010000254.1:0-3193 GCA_041599035.1 Thiobacillus sp.
CCCCACCATCACCGCATTCTTGCCGCGCAGTTCCTCACCCGTGGCCCGCAGCAGGGTCATGATGCCGCGCGGCGTGGAAGGACGAAGCGTCGGCATTTTCACCGCCAGCCGGCCGATGTTATAGGGGTGGAAGCCATCGACATCCTTGTCCGGGCGGATCTTCTCGATCACCGTCTCCGCATCGATATGCGCCGGCAGCGGCAACTGCACCAGAATGCCGTCGATGGCCGGATCGTCATTCAGCGTGGCGATCAACGCCAGCACCTGATCCTGAGTCGTTGAACTGGGCAGGTCGTGCGCCACGCTGGTCACCCCGGCACGCTCGCACGCACGTTTCTTGTTGCGCACATACACGGCCGAGGCCGCATCGTCCCCCACCAGAATCACCGCCAGCCCAGGGCGGCGTTTGCCCTGCGCCTCGCGCTCGGCCACCTTGTCGTGGACCACTGCGAGGATGGTGTCGGCCATGGCCTTACCGTCGAGAATACGTGCGCTCATCAAGGCTACCCTGAAGCAAAAACACGATTTTCCCGGAAACCGCCCCCTTTACTCAAGCTAAAATTGACCACACCCACTTTGCCCATGTATAGTCTCGCTTCTCCGAAATGCGGCAGTTATGCATAAACAGGATTTCGGGGTGTAGCGCAGCCCGGTAGCGCGCCTGCTTTGGGAGCAGGATGTCAGGAGTTCGAATCCCCTCACCCCGACCACCCCCTTAACCGGCAAGTAAAAGTAGCGCCCGAGAAGTGTGTCTCTGCCCGTAGCTCAACTGGATAGAGCACCAGCCTTCTAAGCTGGGGGTTACAGGTTCGATTCCTGTCGGGCAGGCCAAAAGTTTTTCGTTGCCAGTTTTACTGGCGACACCAATGGTGGACGTAGCTCAGTTGGTAGAGTCCAGGATTGTGATTCCTGTTGTCGTGGGTTCGAGCCCCATCGTCCACCCCACTTATTTGCAGCATCCAACAAAGCCCGCGCCAGACGCGGGCTTTGTCATTCGTGGATGTCGCCCTCCACATACAGCCAGCGTCCGTCCACACGCTCGAAGCGGCTGGTTTCGTGCAGTCTGAACGCGCGGCCATTGAGTTTGTAGCGCGCGACGAATTCCACGGTGGCATGGCCGTCATCCAGCGGGGTATGCGCCTTGATCACCAGGCCGAGCCATTGCGGGCGGGGCGGGGCATCGAGTTCCAGTCGCGGCGGACGGGTGTCGGGATGCCAGGTCGCCAGCAGATAATCTTCCAGCCCCAGCACGAAGGCGCTGTAGCGCGAGCGCATCAGGTTTTCGGCATCCGGGGCGGGCGCGCCGTCATGAAACTGCCCACAGCAGGCTGCAAGCGCCCGTCCCGATCCGCACGGACACATCGCCGCACTCATGGTTTGCCGGCCGGGCACCGCAACTGGGGCAGAATATAGGGCCACACCGCGTCGAGCATCCTGGCCTGGGCCTTTTCGTTGGGGTGAATGCCGTCGGCCTGCATCAAGCCGGACGTCACCCCCACGCCGCAGACAAAACACGGCACCCGAACGATCTTCTCCTCGCGCGCCACCTCCACGTACAGCCTGGCCACGGCGTCAGCGTAGGGCTTGCCGTAGTTCGGCAGTACCGGCGCATCGAGCAGGACCACCCAGGCACCGGCCGACTTGGCCTGGCGGATCAGCGTGAGCAGATTCTGCCGGATCACCGCCGGCGGCGTGCCGCGCAGGGCATCGTTGCCGCCCAGCTCGATCAATACGCCTTGCGGACGCTGCCGATCAAGCGCAGGCTGCAGCCGTTGCAGGCCGTTCTGCGTGGTGTCGCCACTGACGCTGGCGTTGATCACGCGCCAGTCGGGTGCTTTTTTCTTCAGGCGCGCATCGAGCCGGTCCACCCAGCTTGAACCGTTTGCCAGCCCGTAGCCGGAACTCAGGCTGTCGCCGACAATCAACAAAGAGCACGAACTGGCCGCTGCCCAACCCGGCAGCCACAGCAGCAATAACAGCACCCACGCGCGATAATTCATTCACTCACCTTTCAATGAACCCACTTCAATGACGCCCCCAGACCGCGCCCGGTTCCCCACCGGCTCATCCAGTGCCTCGCAACTGCAAAGCATCGTCAGCGCCCACGCCTTGTCGCAGCGCGTGTCCACCGCCGATGGCAGCCTTGCCATCCTCAGCGATGTCGGGCTTGACGTCAAAGCAGGCGAGATCCTCGCCATCACCGGCGCCTCGGGTTCCGGCAAATCCACCCTGCTCGGTTTGCTGGCGGGGCTCGACCAGCCAAGTTCAGGCGAAATCGTTCTGCTGGGTGAATCTCTCAACGAACTGGACGAAGATGCGCGTGCGCGTCTGCGCGCCGGCCGCGTCGGCTTCGTGTTCCAGTCATTTCAGCTGCTGCCCGCGCTGACCGCGCTGGAAAACGTCCTGCTGCCGCTGGAACTGGCCGGGCGCAGCGATGCGCGCGAACGCGCCGCGCACTGGCTCGATCGCGTCGGTCTTTCCGCGCGTGCGGCCCACACGCCAAGCCGGTTGTCCGGCGGCGAGCAGCAGCGCATCGCCATCGCGCGCGCGTTTGCCACCGACCCGCAGATCCTGTTTGCCGACGAACCCACCGGCAACCTCGACGCCGACACCGGCGCACGCATCATCGACCTGCTGTTCGAACTCAACGCCTCCGCCCACACCACCCTGGTTCTGGTCACCCATGACGACGCGCTGGCGTCGCGCTGCCAGCGCCGATTGCATCTGGTCGCCGGCCACGCCAGCGAGGCGACCATCGCATGAGATTTATTTTGCTGGGTCTGTGGTTGCTGCAGTGCGAGCGCCGCAGCGGTGAATGGCGCGTGCTGCTGCTGGCGCTGATCATCGGTGTCGGCAGCGTATCCACCACCGGCTTTCTCGGCGACCGCCTGAAGCGCGCCATGGGCGAGCAGGGAGCCAGCTTTCTCGGCGCCGACCTGCTGGTGACCAGCCCGCGCCCGATCGAGTCCTGGCCCGCATTGCCGCCCGCCCGCTCCGGAGCCGGCGCACTCACCCCCCGTTCGCTTTCAACAAGCCGAGCGCTCGAATTCCCGAGCATGCTCGCCAAAGGCGACGCCTTCCAGCTTGCCAGCCTGCGCGCCGTCGATGCCGCCTATCCCTTGCGCGGCGTCGTGCGCATCGCCCCGCGCCCCTTCGAAGCCGGCACGCCCCGCCCGGCACTGCCGCCGCCCGG
>JBFHXL010000255.1:0-3156 GCA_041599035.1 Thiobacillus sp.
AGCCGTGCAACTCGGGGGTGAGCAGGCCGTCTGGCCAGGTGTCGTCTTCGACGGCAAACCAGCGTTCGTCGGGGTGATGGACGTAGGCCCGGTTGGCGAGTGTCTCGCCGAGATAAAAGTGAGTCCAGAAGTAGTTGGTCGACAGGCGTTCGAAATATTCGCCCAGTGCGCTCGCCCGTGCCGCCAGTTCCGAGGCGCCCTTGCCGTTGGTGAACAACAGCGGGCAATCGCGGTCCCTGATGTGCACCGACCACACGCCTTCCACCGGGTTGAGCCAGGAGCGTTCTTCGATATGAAATCCAATCGTTTCGAGCCTGGATTGCAGGGTGGCGATTGACGCTTCGAGCGAAGCATCCTTGCCGGGGATGAAGTGTTCGGTGGCGTGCATGGGGTGGGGCCGGATGGAAACAGCCGAACAGGATAAACGATGCGTCAAGCGGGGCGTAAAATGAATGTCATTGATTTTGTTGGAATTGTGGCTTCGCGCCGCGCTGTGTGCTGATGCTGACCGGATTTCGCGTACTTGTGCTGGTGGCGTGCCTGACGGGGCCCGGGGCGGCGGCCGCGGCGGCACAGACCTTCGGCCTGGACGATGGCCGGGCGGCGTTGGCTGCCCGCTCGCAGGCCGAGTGGGTGCGGCAGGCCCGGGTGCTGGAAAAGCGCGGCGACTGGGCGGGGTTGCTGGCCTGGGGGCAGGACTGGGCAAAGGTGGATGCAGCCAATTCGCTGGCCTGGTTTGTTCAGGGGCGCGCGCTGGCCGAACTGGGGCGTTTACCCGAAGCGATTTCCGCGTATCTGCAGAATGTGCGGCTGGCCCCCGGCGACGTCATGGCCCGCAACAATCTCGGCAATGCCTACCGCGACAGCGGGCGCCCGCGCGAGGCGATGCACGCGTATCGCGCGGCCGTGGAAATCGACCCCGCCTATATTCAGGGCTGGCATAACCTGGGGCTGACGCTTTACCTGACGAAAGGCGAATCAGGGGTGATGCAGGCACTGCAAAAGCTTAGGGCCAGCGATCCGGAACTGGCCGAAGTCTGGCATGCGCTGGCGGTTGAATATTCGATCACGCGCGACCAGCGGGTGGCGCGCCGGGCGGTCCGGGTGTTGCAGGGGCTGAGCGCTGCCGAACGGGCACGCATGTTCGAGATCCTGTTTGCCGACGGCTGAGCCGGCCGTCATCCCGTGGTTTGTTCGAATTCCGCCACGATTTGCCGCAGCCGGCTGGCTTCCTGTTCCGGCCGCATCAACCCACGACGTCGGCGGCAGTGGCTGACCAGTTCGGCATAAAAATCGGGATCATCCTCGGCCTTTGACATCAACTGCGCCAACCGCCGCTCGTCACCGACCGGAAAATAGCCGGGGTAATCCTCGCCCAGCATGCCGATGTTGCCGGGCACGTGCGAGGCCAGCACCGGCACATCCGCGGCCAATGCTTCGCAGATTACATTGGCGCCGCCTTCCATCACCGAACTGAGGACCAGCAGACGCGCGCGCGACAGGCGCTTCAGCACGGTCTTGTGCGGCACGTCGCCGGTGCAGGTCCAGCGTGGCAACTTGTTCTGTGCCAGTTCGATTGTTTCCGCCATCTCCGCGCTTTTGGCGCCGCCCAGATGGGTCACCCGGATTGTCGAATACATGGGCAGATGGCCCGTCGCCAGCGCCGCACGGAAGGGATCCTTTTCCTCGCGCAGATGGCCGATCACCAGCACCTCGAAGTGTTCAGGGTGCGCGGGCGTGCGGGCTATGTCGGGCGCAGACTGATACACCACCCGCGTCCTGGCGGCCAGATGCGGCGGCAATTCATCGACCCCGTGATCCTGCAGCACGATCAGCCGGTGCGCGAGTTCCAGCGCCTGCTGGGCGTCGGCGTCCTCGTGAATGTCGCGATAGAGGTCGGTGCCGGTCAGCGCCAGCAACAGCGGGCGGCTCGGAAATTTATCGGCAAAGGCCCGGATCGAGGCAAAGCTGCGCCGCGCATGCAGTGCCAGCATCAGGTCGGCCTCACGGCCGTCCCATTTCACCTGCACCCGCACCCTGTGCCCCGCCTCGCGCAGAAAGCGTGCCCAGCGCGCAGCCGTGTGCCAGTTGCCGTTGCGATGTTCGCGACCGTAGGGCGTGATGAGAGCGATACGCATTGTTTAAGTCTACGCGCTGCGAAGTGAATCGCGGATAATCGGCGCATGATCGAAACACCCATTACTTCGCGTGACAACCCCATTTTCAGGCGTCTGAGAAAGCTCGCCGAGTCCGCCCGTGCGCGCCGCGAGTCGCAGACGACGCTGCTCGACGGCGTGCATTTGCTGAGCGCTTATCTCGATGCCGGCGGCCAGGCCCATACCCTGGTGCGCGCGGCTTCGTTTGATGCCGACCTACTCGAGCCGTGGGCGGAACGTTGCCCGCATGCCAAGGTCATTGCGCTTCCCGATGCCCTGTTCGCCGAGATCGCGCCGGTCGCCACGCCTACCGGACTGCTGAGCGAGGCCGCCTGGCTGACGCCGCCTGCCATCGATGCCACGCCGCTGGTCATCGTGCTGGAAGACATCCAGGATCCCGGCAACCTCGGGGCCATGCTGCGCACCGGTGCTGCCGCAGGCGCGACGCTGGCAGTGCTGTCCCGGGCCTGCCACGATCCCTGGTCCCCCAAGGCGCTGCGTGGCGGGCAAGGTGCGCAGTTCGTGCTGCCGATGCTGTTGGGCGTTGATCTGGTGGCATGGTTGAAAGCGTTTGAAGGCTATAGCGTCGCGCTTGCGCTGGCTGAAAGCAGGGGGCTTTATGCGCTTGATCTGAGCGGCCCGCTTGCACTGGTCGCCGGCAATGAAGGTGCAGGCCTGTCCGAGGCAGTGTGTGATACGGCAGAGGTGAGGGCGCAGATTCCGATGGCGGGCAGGATCGAGTCGCTCAATGCGTCGGTCGCCCTGGCGGTGGCGGTATTCGAGGCGGTGCGGCAGCGTCGCTGAAGTGTGCCGGACGCAAATGCGGGTCGGGCCTGAGCGGATTCCCCGGATCCCTGTAAGCCTAACCCGTTACGGCTGATTCCGCAGGCGTGCGGCGATTTCCTCCACCGACATGCGGGTGGTGTCGATGACGGGAAGCGCGTGAGATTCGAACAGGCGTTCGGCGGCAGCGAGTTCCGCACGGCATTGCGCCAGGCTG
>JBFHXL010000256.1:0-3137 GCA_041599035.1 Thiobacillus sp.
AGCATATTCCACTTCAGCGAGCACGGCATCGAGGATGCCAAGCGCTACATGAAGCAGCATGGCATCGAGGTTCGCCTGTGAGCGACTGGCTGGATGCCATCAAATGGGATGCACAGGGCCTAGTGCCGGCGATCGCCCAGGATGCCGCCAGCGGCGAAATCCTGATGGTGGCCTGGATGAACCGCGAGGCGCTGGCGGAAACCGCACGCACCGGACGCGGCGTGTATTTTTCGCGCTCGCGCAACAAACTGTGGCGCAAAGGCGAGGAATCCGGCCATGTGCAGAACGTCAGCGAAATCCGGACCGATTGTGACAGCGATGTGGTTCTGCTGAAAATTGAACAGATCGGTGGCATTGCCTGTCATACCGGGCGGCGCTCGTGTTTTTTCCAGAAGTTTGAAGACGGCCGCTGGGTGACGACTACCCCGGTGTTGAAAAACCCTGACGAGATCTACCGCAAATGAGCGACATTCTGCAGCGCCTGGCCGAAACGCTCGAGGCACGCAAGCAGGCGGCGCCCGACAGTTCCTATGTTGCCGGGCTGTATGCCAAGGGCACCGATTCCATCCTGAAGAAGATCGGCGAAGAAGCGACCGAGACCGTGATGGCGGCAAAAGATGACCAGCCCGAAAAGATCATCTACGAAGTCGCCGATTTATGGTTTCATACCCTGGTGCTGCTGGCGCACAAGGGACTGAAGCCCGAAGATGTGCTGAATGAACTGGCACGGCGCGAAGGCCTGTCCGGCCTGGTAGAGAAGGCGAATCGACATGAGTGACTGCATTTTCTGCAAAATTGCTTCCGGTGAATTGCCGTGCGGCAAGGTTTACGAAGACGATGAGGTGCTGGCGTTTCACGATATTCATCCGTTTGCGCGGGTGCATGTCCTGATTATTCCGAAGCAGCATATTGCCTCGCTGGCCGACTGCTCCCCCGAGCATGAAAAACTGCTGGGCAGGATGCTGCTGCTGGCGCCACGCCTGGCCAGGGAACTGGGGCTCGATGCCGGATTCAAGACCTTGATCAACACCGGGCGCGGTGGCGGTCAGGAAGTGTTTCACATCCACGTCCATGTATTTGGCGGGGGCGATCCCGTTCCCCGCAGTTAAATTAAGCACACAGTTAAATTAAACAAGGAGACTTACCATGGGTAGCTTTAGCATCTGGCATTGGCTGATTGTTCTGGTAGTGGTACTGCTGATTTTCGGTACCAAAAAACTGCGCAACGTCGGCAGCGACCTGGGCGGGGCGGTCAAGGGATTCAAGGAAGGCATGAAGGAAGACGGGCCCAAGATCAGCGACAGCACGGATAAAGAGGGTCGCACCATCGACGTTGAGGTGAAGGACAAGCACCAGAGCTGAGCGGCAAGAGGCAAGGTGCAAGCCGCAAGGAAATGCCTTGTGACTTGAGTCTTGCGGCTTGTACCTGAATCCATGTTCGATATTGGTTTTACTGAACTCCTCATGATCGGCATTGTTGCGCTGGTCGTCATTGGTCCTGAGCGTCTGCCCAAGGTGGCGCGTACAGCAGGTCATTTGTATGGGCGCATGCAGCGCTACGTGTCGTCCGTCAAATCGGATATCAGTCAGGAAATCCAGATGGATGAACTGCGTCGTGCCGGACAGGATTTCAAGGCGTCGGTTGAGTCGGCGGTGTCGGGCGTCGAGCAGGAGGCGACCGCGGTGGATGATTATCTGCGCAACGAGACAGCCAATATCGGCAAGGCGATGTCCACCATGAGTGCCGGGGAAGACACGCATTCCACCGCCGAAGCGGGCACCCAATCGCTTGAGACCCCCTCTACGCCACAGCAAAGCCTGCCGCTCGACGAGCCCGATCAGAATGCGGCCGAGCACAGGCCAGTTGCCGGGGGCGAACCCGTGCGTGACGGAACGGCAGGAACAAAACCATGAGTGAGGTTCCCGATTCCTTCATCTCGCATTTGATCGAAATGCGGGACCGGCTGCTGCGCGCAGTGATTGCGGTGGTGGTGATCTTTATCTGCCTGTTTCCGTGGGCGCAGGATCTGTATGCGCTTCTGGCCAAGCCTTTGCTGGCGGCCCTGCCCAAGGGCGGGCAGATGATTGCGACCGAAGTCACCACGCCGTTTTTCGTGCCGGTCAAGGTCACCATGATGACCGCCTTCCTGCTGGCCATGCCCTGGGTGTTTTATCAGGCCTGGGCATTTGTCGCGCCGGGTCTGTATCAGCATGAAAAGCGCATTGGCGTGCCGCTGGTCGTTGCGAGTGTGGTCCTCTTTCTGCTGGGGATGGCGTTTGCCTATTTCCTGGTATTCCCGATTGTGTTCGGCTTCATTGTTGGCGTGGCACCCGAAGGTGTGGCGGTGATGACGGATATCGGCAAATACCTTGATTTCGTGATGACGCTATTTCTGGCGTTCGGCATCACGTTCGAGGTTCCCATCGCGGTGGTGCTGCTGGTGAAAATGGGCATGGTGTCGGTCGCCAAACTGCGGGAAGTCCGACCCTATGTCATTGTCGGGGCATTTGTCATCGGCGCGATCTTCACCCCGCCCGATGTCATCTCGCAGTTCATGCTCGCCGTGCCACTGTGGATTCTGTATGAACTGGGCATCATCGTCGCCTCGATGATTACCAAGCCCAAGCCGGAAGACGCGGACGATTACACGCCCATGTCCGAGTCCGAGATGGATGACGAACTCGACCGCATCGAAGCCGGTCAGATCGAGCCGGACCCACCCGAGCAGAAGTAATGCACTTTGGCGGTGCGCAATGTGCCGCCATGCACTAATGTGGTGCCGGTCGGGCGCGTCATGCGCGGGTCTTTCTTTCTAAATCAAGGGCTTGTCTTTCAGGAACGCTGCTTGCTTGTTTCAGCCGGCATTCAATTGGGAGTCGGCGCATGGAAGCATTGAAATCAGGCAGTGATGTATTGTTCGTATTGCTGGGCGGCATCATGGTGCTGGCCATGCATGCCGGGTTTGTCTTTCTGGAACTGGGCACCGTACGCAAGAAAAACCAGGTCAATGCCCTGGTTAAAATCCTCACGGATTTTTCTGTATCGACCATCGCCTACTTCTTCATCGGCTACAGCGTGGCCTACGGCATCAGCTTCTTTTCCGGTGCCGAGGTGCTGGCGGCCAAAAACGGCTATG
>JBFHXL010000257.1:0-3115 GCA_041599035.1 Thiobacillus sp.
CCCAGACCCAGGTCACCAGAACAGTCAGGGCGAGGCTGAGTGCCTGCAACAGGCGCGGTTGCTGCAAGGCCTTGCGGCTCCAGGGGAACAGGTGATCGAAGACCTCCTGTCCGACGAAGGCGGGCAGGCTCAGCCGTTCCGTGGCAGCAGGCGCAGCGGCTGCGGCAGCCGGTACGATGGGAATGAAATAGCCGTCCGGCCCGATCGGGGTCAGTGCTTCCCCTGCCTTGGTGCGGCGCTTGCGTTCCTGTGCCAGTGGCGGACACGCGTGGTCATCGTAGTACAGTACCTGGCAGTCCAGGCACAGCAGACATTCGCGCTGGTCAATGCGACCGGATTTGTCGATGGCCTGCGAGCCGCAGCCGACGGCGCATGCGGCGCATGGGCCACATTCCTTCTTGCGCTTCAGGCCCCACCAGCGGAACGTGGAGGGGACTGCCAGGGCCGCGCCGAGCGGGCACAGATACTTGCAGAACGGGCGCTCGAAAAATGCCGATGCGACCATCAGAATCGCCCAGAAGGTGAAGAAGGGCCAGGTGCGGTTCCACGCGCCGACCAGGAAGGTGGTCTTGAATGGCTCGATTTCGGAGAGCTTTTCAGCCAGTCCCATGGAATAGAAGGACACCGTGAGCAAAGCGGCAAAAACGCCGTATTTGACCCACTTCAGGCGATCATGCCAGTGCTGCGGCAGCAGGTGGCGCTGATAGCGTTTGAGCCCCACTTTCCCGGCCACATGGTAGACCAGTTCGGAGAGGGAGCCGTAGGGGCACATCCAGCCGCAGAACATCCCACGTCCCCAGAAAAACACGGAAACAATGATGAAAATCCAGAACAGGAAGATGAATGGATCGGACAGGAACAATTCCCAGCGCCACTCGAACAGGATGGAATGGAACCAGGTCAGCACCTGCGTGATGGAGGGCACGGCCAGCAGGTAAAACCCGACGAAGCCGATCGACGTGATCCACAGCAGATATTTCGGATAATCCTTCCAGCGCGTGTCCTTCATCGTCGAGCGCCGAACCAGTTTTTCGCGCAACGCATACACTGTTCCGGCTGCGGTGAGCCAGAGCAGGAACAACACAATCTCGACCTTGCGGGATTTCCACACCGTCACCCAGGTCGCTTCAGGCTTGATGACCTCCGGGCGGCCTCCTTCAAGGTAGCGGCCGGGCAGCCAGTACTCCTGCCCGAAGTTGACAAAGGTCCGCGAACCGGTCTGCCGGTCCATCTTGTTGGCCAGGAATACCAGGCTCCAGGGATAGGCGCCGCTGAAGGTCGGCGAACGGATGATGAAGATGGCCGATTCCTTGTAGCTGGGCGCACCGGCCGCCTCGATCCCATACAGGTTGAGATAATCCAGGTCGCGGAAAGTGGCCGTGTCCATGTCCTGGGCCACCTGCACCCGGTCATAAATCCCCCCGCGCACGAAGCCCGAGCCCTTGAACGATTCCACGCCATTGGCGATCAGGAAGATGGCATGTTCGTCTGGCTTGAGCCGTGACATCAGGCTTTGATAAACCGAATCGCCGAGAATGCTGCGTCCCACCGCGGGTGCGTTGAGATAGCCAAAATAAATGTCGATGTAGGGCTGGTTCGAGCGTGGCATTCCGACCTGCGTCGTATCGACCTTGAGCCGCTGGACGCTGCCATTTTTGAGCAGTTCAGCCCAGTTCAGCTTGTTCTCGATCTTGGTGAACTTCGCCGGGGCACGAATGGTGGGCTCGATAATGCCCACCTGTCGCGCAACGGCCAGGCCGCTGCGCAGGATGACCTGGTTTTGTGCGATCACGGTCACGGTGGCGCCGGTGATGGCATCCAGACCGATCGCCCCTTCACCCGCGCCCGCACCGACTTCGATTTTGGAGCCGACAAATTTGCCGACGTACTGTTTGATGAACCGGGTGAGTTCCGACTCGGGGATCCCCAGCAGCAGGATGGGCTCGGAGTGCCGCAGCACCCGGACACCGGTGACGATGCCCTGTGTATCCATGCCGATCAGGGTCACCACCGGCTTGCCCGAGTAGGCGGGGATGTCCACGATATCCGTGGACAGGAATACGTATCCGATCAGTTCACAGTCGGATTTCTTGTCGCAGTCGTGTTTTTCGCCGTGATCATCCTTGGCCTGGTCATTCTTTTCGCTGTGATCGTCTTTCCCGGCATGGTCGTTGTTCTTTTTGCGGTAGGCCTCGACATAAGCCGGTTTGCCCATGCGGTCTGAAAAACTGTCGGCACCCGGCATGACATCCTTGCACGGGACATAGGCGCAGAGATTCGGATCAGTCGATAACTGTACCGGCAACGGTGCTTCATAGGAGGCACCCGGTTCGGTGGCCGTAGCCAGCCCGCTGATACAGAAAAGAAAAAAGGTCGCCAGGGAACGAACGAAGAGGGCGGAAGAAAATTTCATGATGAACCCGCAACAAATTTACAAAGCGGCGTCGGAGATTACCGAGATTACCGCCGATCAAGCGCATTCAATTATAGCGCTGGATAGTCCTGCTCGGATTGACCGGATTGATCGCGAGCGGGAAAACTAAATCGCCCCTCTCGTCTTCTGGCGAGAGGGGCGAGGACACTACACGTGCAGACCTTTGTCCCTTAGGCCTCGACTATCATGCGGGTGCGCATTTCCAGGTGCAGGGCGTGACAGAAGTGGGTGCAGTAACACCAGTAGACGCCAGGCTTGTCGGCGATGAAGGTGACCGACTTGGTCTCCTGCGGGTTGACGATGAAGTTGATGTCGTACTTCGGCATCGCGAAACCGTGGGTTAGGTCTTCCACCTTGTCGTGGTTGGTCAGGATCAGGGTGACTTCATCGCCCTTCTTGATCTTGAACTCGCGCATGCTGAAGGCAGGTGCCTGGCTGGTGAGTTTGACGGTCACCTTTTTACCGTTGCGGAAGACGCCCGATTCCTTGGGGTCCTTCACTGCGTTCGGGAACTCGTTCATGTCATAGATCTGGCGCGTCTTGATGATGTCGCGACGGACGATGATCGAGTCGTGTGGCTCAGAGAGCACCGAGTGGTCGTGCACCAGCTTCATCTTGTCGCCGCTGATATCGATCAACTGTGCAGTCTCGCAGTGGAGCGGGCCCACGGGCAAGAAACGG
>JBFHXL010000258.1:0-3051 GCA_041599035.1 Thiobacillus sp.
GCGCATTCTACGTAGTTCACATAAAACGTCAACACTTATTTCGAAATGGTTGCGGGGGCAGGATTTGAACCTACGACCTTCGGGTTATGAGCCCGACGAGCTGCCAGACTGCTCCACCCCGCGCCTGTACGCAAATGAAACCGCGTCAATCGAGAAGCGGAACTATAGCAAAGCGGGCCCAAGCCCGTCAACACTTACTCACGCCTCCCATACACACTCCACGCCCAGAAATGAACATCTGCAATGTTTTCAAGGTGCTATGCAGCCCATACCGCAAACCGCAAAAATAAATCCGGCATCAAACACAGCTATATCAACCGCCTGGCCGGAAATTTCGCACAATTAACAAGCAAACACGGGCAGGCAGGCAGCCGGTGAAGCCGCTACCATCGCAATATCTAACGTTGCTTTGAAAGATACCTGTGCTGATCACCGACTTCTCTGTTTCCCGTCTGCCACGGATCGAGTTTGGCTCCGGAATACTGGCTCGGCTACCCGCAATCGCCCGCCAATACGGCACGCGCGCATTGCTGGTGACGGGTTCGAGTTCATTCAAGCACTCGCCATTCTGGGCGACCGTGACAAACGGCCTGGCCGCGCAGGGCATGTCATGGACGCATCTGGCCATCCCGGGCGAACCGTCTCCACAGATGGTCGACGAGGCCGTACACAACCAGCGTGGCGACATGATTGACGTTGTCATCGGCATCGGTGGTGGCAGCGCGCTGGATGCGGCCAAGGCAATCGCCGGTCTGCTTAAACCCGGCAATTCCGTGATGGACCATCTGGAAGGCGTGGGCCCCGAACGGCCCTATGCCGGTCCTGCCACCCCGTTTATTGCCGTCCCCACCACCGCGGGCACCGGCTCGGAGGCCACCAAGAATGCGGTGCTAAGCGTGCAAGGTACGGATGGTTTCAAGAAATCATTCCGCGACGAAAAATTGGTCGCGGAAGTCGCGCTGATCGACCCTGACCTGCTAACCACCTGCCCGCCTGCCGTCATTGCGGCGAACGGCATGGATGCCTTCACACAATTACTGGAGTCGTATGTTTCCAGCCGCGCGGCACCGCTGACCGATTCGCTTGCCTGGGGCGGCATGAAAGCGGCCCGCGACGGCCTGCTGGCTTTATATGCCGACTCAAGCAATGCGGCGCCACGCGAACGAATGGCGTATGCGGCGCTGGTCTCGGGGATCACGCTGGCTCAAGTCGGCCTGGGCTCGGTGCATGGTCTGGCTGCGCCCCTGGGTGCATTTTTCCCGATTCCGCATGGCGTCGCCTGCGGCACGCTGGTGGCAAGCGCCACGCGCATCAACATCGCCACACTGCTGGCACGTGAACCCACCCATCCCGCGCTGGAAAAGTATGCGCAGGCAGGCCGCCTGCTGAGCAAGCAAGGCGGGCTGTCGCAGGAAGCCGCGCATGCAGCCCTGCTCGATACACTGGAAGCCTGGACCCAGGCACTCAGCCTGCCGACATTGGCACACTACGGGGTGACGCACGCAGACATCCCGCGCATAGTGGCCAGCAGTCGCGGCAGCAGCATGAAAACCAACCCGGTCACGCTGACGGACAATGAAATTGCGGCCATTCTTGAGTCACGCATCCACTAGCAACAAATTAAAGTTAACGCCCTGCCATCCGCTATTTTCTGCGAGCTCATCTTCGGGAATCATTATGTCCGGCCTTCTTGTTTTTTTTGTGGTGCTAGCCCTCCCCGTCATTTATGGCGTGTTCATCTTCAACCAGTTGGTCGCGCTGAAGCACGGCGTCGGCAAAGCCTGGTCGAACATCGATATTCTGCTCAAGCAACGCCATGACGAACTCCCCAAACTGGTCGAGACCTGCAAGCAATACATGCAATTCGAACAGGAAACGCTGGAAAAGGTGATGCAGGCACGCAGCCAGGTGGCGAGCGCGCGCGAGTCGCACAACATTCCCGCGCTAGGCCAGGCCGAAGGTGCGCTGCGTCTGGGCCTGGGCAACCTGTTTGCCGTGGCCGAGGCCTATCCCGAGCTCAAGACCAACGAAACCTTCCAGCATCTGCAGGCCCGCATCACCGGACTGGAGAATGCCATCGCCGATCGCCGCGAGTTCTACAACGACTCGGTCAACATCAACAATGTACGCATCGAGCAATTCCCGGATACGATCGTTGCACGCCTGTTTGGCTTTAGTGCGTTTGCACTGCTTAAATTTGCCGCTGAAGAAAAGAAAGACGTCGACCTGAAACAGCTTTTCAATAGCTGATGTTTCGCCTGCGGTGGACGCCTGAATGGCGCCAGGATTTATTCAATCTGGTTCTGACCGGCGGCAACATCGCGTTTCTGATGCTGGGGTTCCAGCTCAAAACCACGCTTGGCTGGCAAATTTCCTTGTCACTGGTGGGCTTGAGCAGCCTTTGGGCCTGGCATGCCAATCTCAAACGTTATCGAGTCGTCGCGGACACGCCTACCTCGCGCATCATTTCCGCACCGCAGGGCTACATCGAAATTGTTGGTCGCGGCCAACACCCGCCTGGAGACGATCTGGTCAGCCCGATTACGGGTCTGCCGTGCCTGTGGTATCGCTATCGCGTCGAACGCAAGAATGGAGACAAATGGGAGCTGATTGATTCCGGCGCTTCGCACAGCACCTTTGGCATCAGCGATGGCAGTGGCCTCCTTTTGATCGACCCGGATGGCGCTGAAATCATGAGTTCGCGCAAGCAAGTCTCGCGCAATGGTCAATATCGCAATACGGAGTGGACGCTGATCGAAGGCGAAACGATTTATGTCATCGGTGAACACGTCACGCTGGGCGGCCCCAATGCCGTGCTCGACAAACGGGCCGATCTCGCTACGCTACTGAGCGAGTGGAAACGGGACAAGACCGCGCTGCTGGCACGTTTCGACGCGGATCGCGATGGTGAAATCAGCCTCGACGAATGGGCGCGTGCACGGCAGGCCGCGTCCGATGAAGTCGATCGCACTCACCTCGATATCCGCCTTAAAGACGGCATTCATCTCGTTCGCAAACCCGGCCATGGTCGCCCGTTCCTGGTCGCCAACC
>JBFHXL010000259.1:0-3048 GCA_041599035.1 Thiobacillus sp.
AACACGCCGAACCATACGGTCTGAAAGCCTTTGGCCGAACTCATCAGCCAGCCCGACAGCGGAATCGCGAGGATCAGCACATAGAGCAGGCCATGCACGATATGCGTCACCCGGTGCTGCCACTGCGCCATGCTGGCCGGCAACGGAGGCGGCGTGTAGGTTGTCCGCCACATCACCCGCGCCGCCGCCAGCATCAGGATCGTGATGCCGATCCACTTGTGGTAGCTGTAGAGCTTGAGCTTGTCGGGCGACGCCGGCAGCTCGTGCATGTACACGCCGAGCGGAAACGCCACAAAAATCAGCAGGGCCACCAGCCAGTGCAAGACGATGGCCGGGGTGGGGTAACGCAGTGCTGTGTTCATACAGTCTCCTTCTTGAAAATCTGCTCCAGCGCGCGCAGGGCCGTTTGCCAGCGTGCATGGTCAGCCGCCGGCACGCCGGCGAAGCAGGCATCCATGTGCGCCAGATGCGCCGGAAATATTTTTGCGAACAAGCCCTCGCCCGCCTGCGTCAGGCGGATGATCTGGCTGCGGCCATCGCTTTCGTGCGCCACCCGCTCCACCCAGCCCTGACCGGCCAGGCGATCGACCACGCCGGTGAGCGTGCCCTTGGTGATGAGCGTCTTCTCGCCGAGTTCGGTGGCGGTCATCCCCGGCGTGTTGCCGAGTGTGGCGATAATGTCGAACTGCGGCGGCGTCAGCCCCATTCTGCGAATATGGGCGCCAGAATACGCCTCGAAAGCCTGGTAACACTGCGCCAGAGCTTGTATGGTTGGCAGAAATTCAGCTGCGTGCGACACGGAAACCCCAATTGGTTCTAATACGAACCAATTTAGTTCGCATTAGAACCAATGTCAAGTCTGGGCACGCGCTGGCAGACAGGATTCATCAACATCGCTTCGCCGGCACAGGCCGGATGATCAGGAGATCTAACGAAATGGCAACAGAAGAAACCGGCAAAACCTATGAAGTGGGGTTTTCGACAGAACAGATGCAGCACATATTCTATGTAAGCTGCCCCGACGATGCGGAGGCAAAAACCTTCGCCCACGCCGTTTTTCATTATTACGACACCCCGGCCGAATGGGGTGCCAAGCGTGGCATCACCGCCATCGCCGTGATCAAGCCGAAAAACTGCGTCCCGGATTTCCTGCATGTCGCCATGCTCGATAAAAAGGAACTGGCGATGCCGGAAGAAAACGCGGAATCACTGAAGGCCGTCCGGGACGTCTCGAAGCAGATCGTGGAAGCCGGGTACGTGCCGATGGCCATCTACGACGAAGAAAACAAAACCATGACGGTCTACGCGACCAAGAAAGTGGAAATCGACCCGCAAACCGGGGCCACCAGCGTGGTGCTGAATTTCAGCCTGTTTGGCGGCGCCATCGGCAAAGGCCGTTAATTCCTTGCTGGCGTACGCGCCTGAACGCGAGGATGACTATCCCTGCCTTTATTCAGGCGACACTGGACAAGTCCTTCGACAAGCTCAGGACGAACGGCAAGTAGTTGATTTCGTTCGTGGTGAGCCCTTCGGTGTTACTCAGGACAGGCTTGTCGAACCACAAAGCAAACCAACTTGTTCAGCGTTTCCTTCATGACTGTTTACTGGCCATCAGACGGCGCGCCACTGGCCTCAACAAACGCGCCAGCCGCCTCTGCCGGCAACGGCTGCGAGAAGTAATACCCCTGTATCCTCCGGCAACCCAGTGCGATCAGCCGTTCGAGTTGCCCGATATTCTCCACCCCCTCGGCGATCACGTTCATGTTGAAATTTCGGGCGATGGCGATAATCGTCGACACCATCTCCACCTCCTCGATTCCAGGCATCAGGCGACTGACGAAGGCACGGTCGATCTTCAGCGCATCGAAGGGGAAATTCTGCAAATAGCTCAGCGATGAGTAACCGGTGCCGAAATCGTCGACATAAAGATGCAGGCCGCGTGCCTTCAACTCGAGCAGCGTTTTGTTCGCCGCTTCAGGATTGTCCAGCAGCACACTTTCGGTGATTTCCAGCGCGATATAGCACGGCTCGACACCGGCAGCGGCAATCGCTGCATCAATCCGTTCCACCAGATCCGGTTGCAGGAACTGCCTGGCGGACAGGTTGATGCTCATACACAAATCTGGCCGCTCCGGGAATCTCAGGCGCCATTCCTGAAGCTGGCGGCAGGCCTCCGTCAGCACCCATTGACCGATATCGTTGATCAGCCCGGTTTCCTCCGCCAGCGGGATGAACTCAAGGGGCGGGACCAGACCTCGCTCAGGATGCTCCCAGCGCACCAGGGCTTCAAAGCCAAGCACCTCGCCATTGCTTGCCTCGACGATAGGCTGGTAATGCACACGCAATTCCCCACGCTCCACCGCCCGGCGCAGTTCCGATTCCAGTGTCAGCTGTGTCACGGCGTGCAGGTGCATGCCTTCGTCGAACAAAACCGTCTGTCCCGTGCCCTGGGATTTGGCACGGTACATCGCCGTGTCAGCATCGCGCAGCAGGTCGGATGCATGGTTATCGCCTCGTGCAGCGATTGCAATGCCAATACTCGATGAGACAAATACCTCGCGGCCTTCGAGCATGATCGGCGGCTGCAGCGCAATGTGCAGACGGTCGGACACCCGCAGCGCATCGGCTGGCTCTTTCACATCTTCAAGCAGGATCGTGAACTCGTCGCCCCCCATGCGGGCAACCGTATCCTCGGGCCGCATGCAGGTACGGATACGCTCGCTCACCTCAAGCAGCAATTGATCGCCCAGGGTATGGCCGAGGCTGTCATTGATCGTCTTGAAGCGGTCGATGTCCATATAGAGCACGGCACAACGCATCTCGGGATGACGTTCGCTGAAGCTCAGGCATTGCTCCAGACGATCCATGAACAAAAGCCGGTTCGGTATGCCGGTCAGGTCATCGTGATAGGCGCGATAGCGCAGCTGCTGCTCGGTCTGATGCCGCTGGATCATGCCGCTCAGGGCATGCGCGGCGGCCGTGATGAACTGCACCTCTTCGGGTGTCTGCTGGTGGTGTTCGTCCAAATAGAGATTCAACACGCCCAGC
>JBFHXL010000260.1:0-3039 GCA_041599035.1 Thiobacillus sp.
CGACATAATAGGTCGTGGCCCCTGCCGGACTGGCATACAGATCGTCGGCGTCCTTGTTCGCAAACAGGCCGAGGATGCTTTTCAGGGTCGGTTCCGGTTGCCGCAGCGCAAGCAGGATCTTCACGTCGCCGAGTTCGGGCAGCGCCAGGTTCAGCGTGTAGTCGTTGTGCAGCAGCTTGTCGAAGAGGTAGCGGCTGCCTGGCTTCAAGCCGTCCCGTTCCGTGTACGCCCGCATCTGCCGTTCCAGGTCTGCGCCGAACGCATAAGACCGATGCATCTCGTAATAGCCGTCGATTTCCGGGTGCGAGCCGAGAATGTGCCCCAGCAGGCTGGTGTAGGCCCGCATGTGGCTCAACAGGAAGATTCGCGTGGCCCGTCGGGCGGTCGGATTTTGCATGCGGCAATTCATTTCCAAAAAAGCGGCCATCGTCTTTCACGGTCTGCCGCGGGCTGGAAGCCGTGACGACGTGGCCGATGCGCCAAGCGGCTTTCTCGGTGTGATGTTTCAACAGGGTGTTCACCCGGCAGGGTCTGGGAGATTGGAGTTCTCGCCACTTTAGTGCTCCCAGGGGGCCAGCCGGATGAAGAGGCATAAGAATGCCAGAACAAGCTTCCAAGGGCGAAAATTACCTATTGAGCGCATTGCGGTGACGGGGGTGAAACGAGCAGCGTCGGCTGCCAGGACAGCCGGCCAATCAGACCTATCGGGGACGTGATCGCGATGCGCGTGATGGACGCTAAATGGCGTGTGGCGTCAGGCGCTTGAGCGTGTTGCCCGGCCGAAAATCCGCACCGGCGTGCAGCGAATCCGCCACGCATGTTTCACGTGGCCTTCGCATGGTTATGCCAGCTTGAATAGCCGCACGGGTTCGCTTATTCCTTTGAGTTCCACCCTTCCGAGATCGAGCGCATCAACGGGGGGGTGGGACAGATTGTTCCAGATGCTTTCGGATATCAGCAATCGGGCATCGAACTTTTTGGTGGCCTGTTCAATGCGGGCGGCAAGATTGACCGTTTCGCCGACAAGCGTGTATTCCTTGCGTTCACGGGTGCCGACGTTGCCTGTGACCAGCTGACCGGCATGCAGCCCAATCCCGACCTGGGTAGGGGGAATGGCGCCACGCTGGTTCAGTGTTTCCACGTGCTCCAGTATGGCCTGCGCGGCGTTGAACGCGTGCGGGATTTTCTGCGGGTCGTCGGCAGGCACGCCAAATATGGCCATAAACCCGTCACCCAGAAATTTGTTGACGATGCCATTGTTCGCGTTGACGACGTCGATCAGTTCGCCAAACAGGGTGTTGAGGTAAAGCATGACCTCGTGCGGGGTGTTCTCGGCAGCGATGCTGCTGAAGTCGCGTATGTCGAGAAACATGACGCAGGCGTCGCGGGTCTCGCCGTTGATGTCCAGGTTTTGTTGCAGCAGCCGCTGGGCGATTTCGGGGGAGACATGCTGGCCAAATATGCTGATGGCGTGATCGCGTTCCTGGGCGTTGAGGACGGCGCTATCCATCTGGCGTTTCAGAACACGGGTGAGAAAACCGGCTAGCAAGCCGGAAGTGAGCAGCAGCGCGCCCTTGATCCAGTAGGCCGAGGGGTCGGTGAGCATTTCCAGGCCGGCCACCGGGGTCTGGTCGCCCACGAAAATCATGGCAATGAGCAGAAACTGCACCGTGGCGATTACGCCGCTGAATACACACACCCAGAAATTCAGATACAGGGCGGCGATGAAGATGAACAGCGGATACAACAGGGGCGCAGCCGAGGCCATGGCCTGCGAGGGACCCATGAAAAGCATGAGCATCAACAGGATGACGCTGGGGACGCTGGTTTCGATGAATACGTTGGCGTAGCAAAACAGCCAGGACGGCAGTTTGCTTTTAAGCAGCAGGCGGCCGATTCGCAGGCGCAATAGCCACTCGTACACCAGCATGCCGCTGAACAGTATGAGAAATGGCCAGAACAATTCGCGGATCGGCCGAACCAGCGCCTCGGGCCAGGCTCCGGGAATGAAGGCCACGGCAAGCAGAAGCAGGATCAGCAGAACGAAAATCCAGACCGTGACCCCCGTGCGCTGCCGCTCGGTTTCAAGTATGCCCTCAAGAATGCTTGGGACAGGGGCAGAATCAGTCGTTGCCGGGCGCATGGTGGCGGAGTAGCCGTGTGAGTGCGTCTTTAAGCGGGCCGTCCTCGATGTCGGCGTTCAGGTGGGCGAGCCCGTCCAGCGCGGTGGCGGGCAACCCGGCCTTTTCGACCGGGTGGACATAGCGCGCCAGCAATTCCGGATTGACGCTGACGCGCACGCTGGTCACCGCCACCCCGTGCTTGCCCAGGCTGGCCATCAGCGCATCGGTCTGGTTGCGCAGGCGGCTGGCGACGGCGCCGCTGCCGCAGGCCAGGCTCAGGGCGCCATTTTCCAGCTGCATCACGCGTACATGCCCGGCCAGGGCGGCGGGCAGGGCGCGGTCCAGCACGCTCTGGGTGCCGAGCAGGGCCTTGGCGTGCGTGGCAAGACCGTGCGGCAACTGGCTGGCGAGCAGGTCGGACAGGCTGGAGGCGCTCATGCGGGCGACACGCCGGGGGCGCTGGAAGCCCGTGACGCTATGCTAAAATTCGACGATTTTCCGCGTTCTGCGGGCATTTCGGATTCCTCATGCTGCAATCCATGTTCAAAAAAGTCTTTGGCAGCCGCAACGACCGGCTGGTCAAACAATACCTGCAAAAGGTCAAGGCGATCAATGCGCTGGAGCCGGCGCTGGAGAAATTGTCCGACGCCGAACTGGCAGGCCGCACCGCCGAGTTCAGATCACGCCTGGAAAACGGCGAGTCACTCGACAAGCTGTTGCCCGAAGCGTTTGCGGTGGTGCGTGAAGCCTCGAAGCGGGTGCTCGGCATGCGCCACTTCGATGTGCAGATGGTGGGTGGCATGGTACTGCACGACGGCAAGATCGCCGAGATGCGCACCGGCGAGGGCAAGACGCTGATGTCGACCCTGCCCGCGTATCTGAATGCGCTGCCGGGCAAGGGCGTGCATGTGGTGAC
>JBFHXL010000261.1:0-3019 GCA_041599035.1 Thiobacillus sp.
GCGCACCAGATTGCGGCAGGCATTGATCGAGGAAATGTTCTCCGACATATACAGATGCAGCACGGTGCCGCCGGTGTACTTGCGCTGCAGGTCGTCTTGCCGTTCCAGTGCCTCGAAAGCGTCGTCGGTAAAGCCGACCGGCAGCTGCGACGAGTTGGTGTAGTACGGCGCGTCCTCGGTGCCCGCCTGCAGGCTCATCGGGTAGCGCTTCTTGTCTTCCTTGGCGAAGCGATAGGTGGTGCCTTCGGCCGGGGTCGCTTCCAGGTTGTACATATGGCCGGTCTCTTCCTGGAATGCGGCGATGCGGCCGCGGATGTGATCGAGCAGACGCACCGCGAACTCGTGGCCCCATTCGGTGGTGATGTCGTGCTCATCATCGGTGAAGTTGCGGATCATCTCGTTGACGCCGTTGACGCCAATGGTCGAGAAGTGATTGCGCAGGGTGCCGAGATAGCGCTTGGTGTAGGGGAAGAGGCCATTGTCCATCAGGCGCTGGATCTCCTTGCGCTTGACCTCGAGGCCGTTGCGCGCCATGTCGAGCAGCGCATCGAGGCGGCGCAGCAGGCCGGCTTCGTCGTTCTTGTATTCATGGCCGAGGCGCGCGCAGTTGACCGTCACCACGCCGATCGAACCGGTCTGCTCGGCCGAACCGAACAGACCGTTGCCGCGCTTCAGCAGCTCGCGCAGGTCCAGTTGCAGGCGACAGCACATCGAGCGGATGTGGTTCGGCTTCATCTCGGAATTGATGAAGTTCTGGAAGTACGGCAGGCCGTAGCGTGCGGTCATGGCGAACAGGCGGTCGGCGTTTTCCGATTCCCACGGGAAATCCTGCGTCATGTTGTAGGTGGGGATGGGGAAGGTGAACACCCGACCCTTGGCGTCGCCGGCAGTCATCACCTCGATGTAGGCGCGGTTGATCATGTCCATCTCGACCTGCAGATCACCGTAGGTGAAGTCCACTTCCTTGCCGGCGATCACCGGCACCTGCTCGCGCAGATCCTCGGGGCAGGTCCAGTCGAAGGTCAGGTTGGTGAACGGCGTCTGCGTGCCCCAGCGCGACGGCACGTTGAGGTTGTAGATCAGTTCCTGGATGCACTGGCGAACTTCCTTGAACGACATCTTGTCCTGGCGAATGAAGGGCGCCATGTAAGTGTCGAACGAGGAAAATGCCTGCGCGCCGGCCCATTCGTTCTGCAGCGTGCCGAGGAAGTTGACGATCTGGCCGACCGCGGACGACATGTGCTTGGGCGGTCCCGCCTCGACCTTGCCCGGCACGCCGTTCAAGCCTTCGTGCAGCAGGGTGCGCAATGACCAGCCGGCGCAGTAGCCTGCCAGCATGTCGAGATCATGAACGTGGAGCGAACCGTCACGGTGGGCTTCGCCGAGTTCGGGCGAATAGACGTGG
Organism: Thiobacillus sp.; assembly: GCA_041599035.1. Taxonomy (GTDB): domain Bacteria; phylum Pseudomonadota; class Gammaproteobacteria; order Burkholderiales; family Thiobacillaceae; genus Thiobacillus. The sequence continues at coordinate 1,406 of JBFHXL010000261.1, forward strand.
TTGAGCCAGTAGTTTGCCACCACCTTGCCCGAGACGTTGAGGATCAGACCGCCCAGGGAATAGCCCTGGTTGGCGTTGGCGTTGACCCGCCAGTCCTGGCGCGAGAGGTATTCGTTGATCGACGATTCCACGTCCACCACCGTCTTGCGGTCCTGCCGCAGTTTTTTGTGGGTCTCGCGATAGACAATGTAGGCACGTGCGGTTTGCAGGTGGTTGGCCGCGATCAGACTCTGCTCGACCACGTCCTGGATGCGTTCGATGTCCGGCGGCGCGTTGCGGAATTTGTGAATCAGCACCTTCGCCACCTGGGCGGTCAGCAAATCGGCTTCGGCCTCGCCGAATTCGCCGCTGGCCTGTCCGGCGCGCAAAATGGCGGAACGAATCTTGGCGGCATCGAATGTGGCCCGATGCCCGTCGCGCTTGACAACTTCGCTGGGCAGGGATGAGATCACCGAATCCATATGAGCTTCCTCCTTATCAACATTTTGTGTTTTACAAGCCTGCACGATACGACATCTTGTATCCAAGTCAAGACGAATTTCAGGTTAGGATATCCTGATAAACTTAATCACCTGCAATTTCGAAGCCTTACGAAGGGAATGACATGAGCACGATTCTGGGATTTATGGGGGGCGAGCACCGCGCCTGCGACGATTTGTTCGCATCGGCCGAAGCGGCCGCGGCGAAGAAGGACTGGGACAGCGCGCGCAGCCTGTTCGATCGCTTTCAGGCGGCCATGGCCCGTCACCTGGCAATGGAGGAAGAAGTCCTGTTTCCGGCGTTCGAAGCCCGCACCGGCAACAGCATGGGACCGACGCATGTCATGCGCATGGAGCACGAACAGATGCGTGCCCTGATGCAGGATATGGCGCGCGCCGCACAGGAGTCCGATCACAACAGCTTTCTCGGCCTGTCGGAAACACTCAACATGCTGATGCAGCAGCACAACCTGAAGGAAGAAAACATGCTCTACCCGATGTCCGATCAGGTGCTGGCGGCAGACTGCGACACCCTGATCAGCAGCATGGAAGCGATTGAAAAGTGAACGCACGCACCTGCCATGCGCACGCCAGTTGACGAAATCCTGGTCGATGCCCGCTGGCTGGAACCGCCGCAGCCGATGGAAAACGTGCTGCACGCGCTCACCCTGCTGCGCCCCGGCCAGCACATCCGGCTGCTGCTGCATCGCGAACCCTTTCCGCTCTATTCCATTCTGGACAGCCGGGGCTATTGCCACGCCGCCACCATGCAGGCGGACGGAAGCTACGTGATCCTGATCCGCCCGGCGCGTGACGGCGCGCCGACCTCGCCTGCCGGCTAGGCACGGCCAGCGCCATGAGCCTGCAGGCCGGACTTTCTTTCGAACAGGCGCCGCCATTCGCGCTGCCGCTGCGGTTTTTTCTCAGCGCCCCGCTGTTTCTGCTCGTCGCCGCCGCCCTGATCATGCTGGCGCCCACAGCCCTGTCCTCGCGCTGGGAACCCGCGGCGCTCGCCCTCACGCATGCACTCACCCTGGGGTTTCTGGCGCTGACCAGGTTGGGCGCATTGATGCAGATGCTGCCGGTGGTGGCGGGCGCGACGCTGCCCGCGGCTCGCCTGGTGGCATGGTTCAGC
>JBFHXL010000262.1:0-3016 GCA_041599035.1 Thiobacillus sp.
AAATCGAGCAGGGGATTCATGGCGGCAATCGGGATGGAGGGACAAGGCAATTATACTTTCGGGCTGCTGACAGAATTTCAAGCCCCGATGGACCACGTTGCTTTATTTAAACCCTATGGCTGACAAGGTGTACGACAACTCGCTGGCGCCGCATCACGGCGCCGTCCCTCAACTCGCAAGCGGTGCCTGGGTGCATCCGCGGGCGACCGTTATCGGCGAGGTCAGTCTGGGTGCCGATGCGTCGGTGTGGCCGGGCGCGGTGATCCGGGGGGATGTGAACCGCATCGTCATCGGCGACGCAAGCAATATCCAGGACGGCAGCGTGCTGCACGTCTCACACAAGACAGCGACCAACCCGGCGGGCGGTCCGCTGCTGATTGGTGCCCGTGTCACGGTGGGCCATACGGTGATCCTGCACGCCTGCACGATCGAGGACGAATGCCTGATCGGCATGGGTAGCATCATCCTCGACCGCGCGGTGATCCAGAAGCAGGTTTTGCTGGGCGCCGGCTCCCTGGTGCCGGAAGGCAAGGTGCTTGAATCCGGCTATCTGTACCTGGGGCGGCCCGCCAAGCGCGTACGCGAGCTGACCGATGAGGAAATCGCGTATTTCAACTATTCCGCGCAGCACTATGTGCAATTGGCGCGGTCGTATCAAAACACTTGACTCAATGGAACCCGCATGAAATTCACCAAACCGCTTCTTGTTGTCGTTGCCGTGCTTGCAGTCCTGGGTGCGCTGGCCTACGCCATGATCGACAAGCCTCGTGCACCGGCCGCCACCTTCACCACTCTCGAAGGCAAATCCCTTGTCCTGAGCGAACTGCGCGGCAAGGTCGTGCTGGTCAATTTCTGGGCGACCTCCTGCCCCGGTTGCATCAAGGAAATGCCCGGCATGATCGAGACCTATCAAGCCTACAAGGATCGCGGTTTCGAAATCATCGCCGTGGCGATGCGCTACGATCCGCCGAATTACGTGACCAATTTCGTGCAGACGCGGCAGCTGCCGTTTCCGGTAACGCTCGATACCGATGGCGCGCATGCGCGTGCATTCGGCGATGTGCAACTCACGCCCACCAGTTTCATCATCGGCAAGGACGGCAGCATCCTCGAACAGAAGATGGGCGAACTCGACTTCGTCAAGCTGAAGGCCCTGCTGGACAAGGAACTGTCATGATGAAAGCGCTTGTCGCGGCCGGGCTGCTGTTCGGTCTGGCTGCTTCCGGTGCGAGCGCTGCGGACGTCCCGCTGCCCGCGCGACTATCCGCTTCAGGCAAGCCGGCGCTGCCGGACGCGCCGCCGCCTCCGGCGCTGCCGGATGCGCCCCTCATCTGTCCGCCCGATGTCAGGCGCTGCACCAATGGCAGCGATGTCAGCCGCAATGCGGCGCTGGACTGCGCATTCAATCCCTGCCCGGACGCAACCCAACACTAACTTTCTGGATTTTTTATGGCGCAATACGTCTATTCCCTCAACCGTGTCGGCAAGATCGTTCCGCCCAAGCGGCAGATCCTGAAAGACATTTCCCTCAGTTTTTTCCCCGGCGCGAAAATCGGCCTCTTGGGCCTCAACGGTTCCGGCAAGTCCTCGCTGATCCGCATCATGGCGGGGGTGGACAAGGAAATCGAGGGCGAAGCGATTCCGATGCCGGGCATCCGCATCGGCTATCTGCCGCAGGAGCCGCAACTCGACCCGACCCATACCGTGCGCGAAGCGGTTGAAGCGGGGCTGGGCGAAATTGTCGAGGCGAAGAAAAAACTCGACGAAGTGTATGCGGCCTATGCCGAGCCCGATGCCGATTTCGACAAGCTGGCCGAGGAGCAGGCGCGCTGCGAAGCCATCATCGCCACGGCCGGTGCCGATCTCGACACGCAGATGGAAATCGCCGCCGACGCGCTGCGCCTGCCGCCGTGGGACGCGGTGATCGGCAAGCTGTCGGGCGGCGAGAAGCGTCGCGTCGCGCTGTGCCAGTTGCTGCTGTCCAATCCCGACATGCTGCTGCTCGACGAGCCGACCAACCACCTCGACGCCGAGTCGGTCGAGTGGCTGGAGCAATTCCTGGTGCGCTATCCCGGTACCGTGGTGGCGGTGACGCACGATCGCTATTTCCTCGACAACGCTGCCGAGTGGATTCTCGAACTTGACCGCGGTCATGGCATTCCGTGGAAGGGCAACTACACCAGCTGGCTGGAACAGAAGGAAGCCCGTCTGGAAACCGAATCCAAGCAGGAACTCGGCCGCATCAAGACCATGAAGCAGGAACTGGAATGGGTGCGGCAAAATCCCAAGGCGCGCCAGGCCAAGTCGAAAGCGCGTCTGGCGCGCTTCGAGGAACTGAATTCGGTCGAGTACCAGAAGCGCAACGAAACGCAGGAAATCTTCATTCCCGTCGGCGAGCGGCTGGGCGACAAGGTGATCGAGTTTCATCATGTGACGAAAGCCTTCGGCGACCGCCTGCTGATCGACGACCTCTCGTTCAGCATTCCGCCTGGCGCGATCGTCGGCATCATCGGTCCCAACGGCGCCGGCAAATCGACCCTGTTCAAGATGATCACCGGACTGGAAAAACCCGACTCCGGCGAGGCCGAGATCGGGCAGACGGTCAAGCTCGCCTATGTCGATCAAAGCCGCGATGCCCTGGCGGCCGACAAGACCGTGTTCGACGAAGTGGCCGAGGGCCGCGACATCCTCACCGTGGGGCGTTACGAAATCCCGTCGCGCGCCTATCTGGGGCGCTTCAACTTCAAGGGCGGCGACCAGCAAAAGCGTGTCGGCAGCCTGTCGGGCGGCGAACGCGGACGACTGCACCTGGCCAAGACCCTGATCTCGGGCGGCAACGTCCTGCTGCTCGATGAACCGTCAAACGACCTCGACGTGGAAACCCTGCGTGCGCTGGAAGATGCCTTGCTGGAATTCGCCGGCTGCGTGATGGTGATCTCGCACGACCGCTGGTTCCTCGACCGCATCGCCACCCACATCCTCGCGTTCGAGGGCGATTCGCAGGTCACATTCTTCC
>JBFHXL010000263.1:0-3014 GCA_041599035.1 Thiobacillus sp.
CTGCAGTGCATGAACGGCATGGCATGCCGTAAATTGGTGCACGCGCCTGGTGACTTACGCGACGCGTCGCCTCAAACCACGATCGCCAGCGGCTTGCCCAGCAAGAGCCTGAATTGGTTTATGGGCACGGGCTTGCCGAACAGGTAGCCCTGAAAGGCCTGGCAGCCGTGGCGAGCCAGAAATTCCCGCTGTGCCACGGTTTCCACACCTTCGGCAATGACGTTCAGCCCCATTCCCAGGCTCATGGCGATGATGGTCTGCACGATGGCGGCATCGTTGGGATCGTGGGTCAGGTCCTGCACGAAGGACTGGTCGATTTTGATCTGATCCAGCGGCAGGCTTTTCAGATATTGCAGGGATGAATAGCCGGTACCGAAATCATCCAGTGAAAAGCCCACCCCCATCGATTTCAGTTTGCCCATCTTGGTGATGGTGTCTTCAATATTGCCCAGAACGCTGCTCTCGGTCATTTCCAGTTTGAGGCGGGACGGGTTTGCGCCACTTTCCTGCAGCAAGCGCCGCACCTGCGCGACAAAATCAGCCTGCTGAAACTGCTTGGCGCTGACGTTCACCGCCAGCGTCAGGTCGCGGGTCAGCGCATCGTCCTGCCAGGCTCGGAGCTGGGCACAGGCGGTTTCCAGCACCCACAGTCCAACCGGAATGATCAGCCCGGTTTCCTCGGCGAGCGGGATGAATTGACCGGGGAGGATGTAACCGCGCTCAGGATGTTTCCAGCGCAACAGCGCTTCCGCGCCCAGAATCGCATGGCGGCCATCCACCTGAACCTGGTAATGAAGCTCGAATTGCTGGCCGGCGAGCGCGTTGCGGAGGTCAGCTTCCATGCCGGCGCGCAAATCCAGCGCCGTTTGCATCTGCGGGTCGAAGAAACGGATTGCATTACGCCCGGACATTTTGGCCTGGTACATGGCGATATCGGCATGCTGGAGCAGTTCTTTCTCGTTTTCCAGGTGGCCGCGGAACAGGCTGATGCCGATACTGGGCGTGGAGTTGCACTCATAATCATTCAGCACATAGGGCTGACCCAGCTTGGCGCGGATCTTTTCCGCAACCTGCTCGGTCTGGCTGGCCGCCTCGTCCATGTGCGTGCTCAGGTCTTCGAGGATCACCACGAATTCGTCGCCCCCCAGCCGCGCCACGCTGTCGCCCTCGCGCACGCAGGATTCCAGGCGGCGCGCCGCCTCGATCAGCAGCAGGTCGCCCGTGGCATGACCCTGGGTATCGTTGACCACCTTGAAGTTGTCCAGATCCAGGAACAGCAAGGCGCCATAACGGCCGTTGCGTTCGCTCGCGGCCATTGCCTGCTGCAAGCGGTCCATGAGCAGGCGGCGGTTCGGCAATTCAGTGAGCGAATCGTAAAAGGCCAACTGCAGGATTTTCTGTTCCGACTGCTTGCTCTGGCTGATGTCGACAGAGACTGCGACGTAGTTCGTCACCTGATGCTGGTCGTCGTAAACCGCCGTGATGGTCATGAGTTTCGGATAGAACTCGCCGTTTTTGCGTTTGTCCCACACTTCGCCCGACCATCGTCCGGTTTCGAGCAATTCCGACCACATCGCCTGGTAGAAGGCCTTGTCGTGCCGCCCCGACTGCAGAATGCTCGGATCTTTCCCGATCACGTCCTCTGCGCTATAGCCGGTAAGGTCCTGGAAGGCCTGATTGACGCGCAGGATTTTTGAATTCGCATCGGTGATGATGATGGATTCCTGGGTCTCGAACGTGGTGGCCGCCACACGCAACGTCGCCTCGATCCGCTTGCGGTCGGTCACGTCGTGCATGAACGCAATCAGATGATTCGTGTCCGCAATGAACGAGGAGGTCACCTCGACGTCGACCAGATGCCCGTTACGGTGGCGATATCGGGTTTCGAAACGTTCGTGTCCCTGCTCGACAATGCGCTGGATATGCTCCTCGAGGGCTCCGGGCGTTTGCTCCACCGCCTCGAATTTGGAGATATGCTCGCCGACAATCGCGTCCCTGCCATACCCGACAAGATGGCAGTAGGCGTCATTGACCTCGACGATGTAACCGAACCGGTTCATCTTCCAGAATCCTTCGCCCGATGTGTTCAGCATCGCCCGCAATTCACTGAGCGCCTCGGCCTCATGCTGCTGCGCGTCGCGCAGAACTTTCTCGCTATGCTTGCGTTCTTCGAGCATGGCATTGAAGCCGTCGGCCATGTCATTGAAGCCGTCGCCCACCATGCGGAGCTCATCACGCGTGTCGAGCCTGACCCGCTGGTTGAGATCGCCGCCGGCAAAGGCAAGCGCTGAACGGGCCAGCGACTTGACGTTGCCGGTCATGCCAAAGTACATGCCGCCGGCGAAATAGGCCGCCACCAGAAACAGCAGGACGGAAAGGGCGACACTCGTATAAAGCGCCTTCCTTGCGCTGGTGATGCGCGCCTTGATCAGCGCCTCGGTTGTCGGCAGCAGCAAACCATAGATGTTTTCGTAGCCCGTGTTGATTTCGTCGGTGGCCGTCATCATGAAATCTTCCGGCGGCGAGGAAAAGCGGCCGGTGAGAATGTCCGACTCCACGAGTCCAATCAGTCTCCGTGCCGACCCGCTAATGACATGGGATGCGACCGAGAGTGCGTTTTGAGTGGACGGATTGTAGTGACGGGTCTTTTCGATGCTGGCGTCAAGAATGGAAAGCGCACTGTCGAGTTTGGCGATGAGCCGGTTCAGGTTCAGCTTCTGCTGCTCGTCGATCTGCCTGTTGGCAAGAATGCCCGTGCCATACGCCCGGAGTTGCCCGAGGTATTCGAGCACGCGCGGCAACCTGTTGACGGTGGTGTTGATCAGGTAGGTCGTGGCGATATCCGTATCAGTGACCAGCATGTACTCATCAGCGACGGCCTGCTCGAAATCCAGGATCTGGTTCACCAGATCGGTATGGGCGGAGAAGTTCTCGGCCAGCGTCAAATTCAGTCCGCCCTTGCGCAGGTGCGTCCAGCCTGCCCGAATGCGCTGCCAGTTTTCGCTCGCGGCCAG
>JBFHXL010000264.1:0-2974 GCA_041599035.1 Thiobacillus sp.
ATGGGTCACCACGACGATCTTGGCATCTGGCGCAGCATTAAGGTGGTTGTTCACGTTGTTCAGGGCAACGCGGGCGTTGGCGGAGTCGTTGATGTGGTACACCACCTTTTCTTCTGCGGCGCTGGCGGCCCTGGGTGCGGTTGCCAGAAGCAGGGCGGCTAGGAACGGGGTGAGAATACGGGGCATGGTGGTCTCCTGATCAATATTGGACAAACTGGCCTAATAAACAATTAAGCCTATTGATCAAGACGCATTGCATGCGACGCTTATTCCATTCTGCCAGGTAATTTTTTTATGGAATAAATGAAGCACTCGCCCCGTCATATTCACATGACCCTGATCAGCCGTTTCCTGTTTGGCGCGTTTCGTCCCGGCATCGAGGCCTTGCGCCCGGTGCTGTACCGCATCGCCTATTCCTGGTGCCACGATGCGGCACTGGCGGACGATCTGGTGCAGGACGCGCTGTCCAAAGCGTGGGCGCGGCGTGCCCAGCTGCGCGACGAGGGCGCCATGAAATCCTGGCTGGTGTCGATCCTGAACCACTGCTGGCTCGACCATTTGCGCAGCCGCCGTGATTTCGAGGATCTGGACGACTGGCAGGACACGCTTGAGTCCAGCGCCGATACGCCCGAGGCAAGCTGTGGCCGCGAGCAGGTGATCGCCTGCGTTCGTTCGGCGGTGGCGCGGCTGCCGCTGGGACAGCGCCAGGTGCTGACCCTGGTCGATCTGGAGGAGTTTGGTTATGCCGAGGTGGCCGGGATTCTGGATATTCCGGTCGGCACGGTCATGAGCCGCCTGTCGCGTGCGCGCACCAGTCTTAAAGCGTATTTGCTGGATACGGCGATACAGCAGCCCGCGGTCCAGCCGCAGTTGAGGAGCGTGAAATGAATCCCGACGTTTCGGACGAAACTCTGCATGCCTTTATCGATGGCGAGCTCGACGTGACCGAGAGCGAGCGGCTGATTGCGCAGATGCGCGAGGACAGCGAACTGGCACAGCGGGTGTGCGCCCTGCGCAGCCTGCAGAGCATGGTGCGGCTGGCTTACGTCGCGCCCCCCGTCGCCCGCGGCCGGCATTCACGCGCCGCGCCGCGGCGGCGCTCCATGCAGCGTTTTGCCGTTGCCGGCTTCATCCTGGTGGCGGGCCTGAGCGGTGGCTGGGCCTTGCGCGGCATCGAATCGCAAACAGTTGCGCGCATGCCTGCCGCCGATTTTGGCGGCTTCCAGGCAGTCAGTTTGGCGCACGAGGCCGACCCCAACCGGGTGATGCTGCACCTCGACAGCGCGGCGCCCGAGCGGATGAATGCGGTGCTGGATCAGGCCGAGCACCTGCTGGACGAAGCGGAACGGCAGGGGCACACGATGCAGCTCGAAGTCATCGCCAACAGTCACGGCATCCAGCTGCTGCGCGCAGACCACAGCCCGTATGCCGCGCGCATGGCGCAGATGAAGCAGCGTCACGCCAACCTGCGCTGGGTGGCGTGCGGGCAGTCGATTGCCCGCCTCCGGAACGATGGCGAACAGGTCAGACTGTTGCCCGGCACCGAGACCGCGCCCACCGCCATCAGCAAAATCGTCACCCGGCTCCAGCAAGGCTGGACCTATGTTCGGGTTTGATCGCGGACGGACCGCTGCCACCCTGCTGCTGATTGCGCTGCTGCCCGCCGCGGGATGGGCGGCGGCGCCGGTCAACCGGCTTGCAAACCACCCGTCTCCCTATCTGGCCCTGCATGGCCACGATCCGGTGGCGTGGCAGGAATGGAATGCCGACACCCTTGCCCGCGCCCGCCGCGAAAACAAGCTGCTGTTCGTGTCGGTGGGCTACTTCGCCTGCCACTGGTGCCACGTCATGCAGCGCGAGAGCTATCAAAACGCGCAGATCGCCGCGCTGCTCAACCGCGATTTCATTCCGGTCAAGGTCGACCGCGAACTTAACAGCGGCCTCGACGAGTCCTTGCAGACTTTTTCCACCCGGCTTGCCGGTGCGGCGGGCTGGCCGCTGAATGCCTTTGTCACGCCCGAAGGCTATCCCGCGTTCGTCGTGCTGTATGCGCCGGCGGACGATTTTCGCGATCTGCTGACCCGCCTCTCCGGCCGCTGGTCGGCAGATGCGGCCGCCATCCGCCAGCTGGCCCACCAGGCCGCGCCGCCACCCGCCCGGCGGCCTGCCAGTGCGCCGCTGAGCCGTGCGCGCACGACCCGCGCCTGGCAGCAGTTCATGGCCGGCGTGTGGCAGGAAGCCGACCTCCTGCGGGGCGGCTTCGGACAGGTCGGCAAATTTCCCATGGCGCCCCAGCTGCACGCCTTGCTGGAGCGGCAGGCGCAGCAGCCGGATGCGAAGCTGGCCGACTATTTGCGCCTGACCTTCGACCAGATGGCCGCGCGCGGTCTGCGCGACCATGTCGGTGGCGGATTTTTCCGCTACACCGTGGACCCCGGCTGGGACACGCCGCACTTCGAAAAAATGCTTTACGACAACGCACAGCTGGCCATGCTGTATCTGCGCGCCGCGACCGTATTGCATCAGCCGCGTTACCGCGAAATCGCCCGCAGCACGCTCGGTTTCATGCAGGACGAACTGCTCGACGCCTCTGGCGGCTTCTACAGCAGTACCTCGGCGGTGGACGACGCGGGGCGCGAAGGGGCGACCTATCTGTGGGAACCCGAAGACCTGAAACGGCATTTGTCGCCCGCTGGGTACGCGGCGGCGCGGCGGGTGTGGCAGCTCGACGTCGCCCGCAGTTTCGACGCCGGCTATCTGCCTGCCGAATACCGTCCGCCGAGCGCAGAAGAGCAGCGCCTGCTGGCGGATGCCGTGCGCATCCTGCGGCCGTTGCGGGATGCGCGCAGCCTGCCCAGGGACGACAAGATGAATGCCGGTCTCAACGGCCTGGCGCTGTCGGCGTTGAGCCAGGCCATCCCGCTCGACCCTGCCTATCGCCGGCAGGCCGACCGCCTGCAGCAGTTCCTGCTCA